>SCUG01000748.1 GCA_004297645.1 Saprospiraceae bacterium
TCTGCAAAACTTACCAAGTTATTTTGCGCGCGTTCCTTATCCTTTCCTTTTCATTTTCTTGCTCACTTTTTCGACCTCCTCCCTAACGCGGAACAGGTTTTTGTAGCAAATTTTTTCAATGTCTTTTTCGGAGTAACCGCGTTTCAGCAATCCGGCGATGAGGTTGGGGTAGCCCGAAACGTCTTTCAGTCCGGCTGGCAGTGAGTCACCCACACCGTCGAAGTCGGAGCCTGGACCAACGTGGCCGGTTCCGGCTAATTGTACAACATGGTCTATATGGTCTGCCACTTTTTGCACATTAGCAAAAATTGGTGAGGCGGAAGTTTTGCGCGTGCAGCCGGTATGGTAGGTCCACCTGACCGTCGGAGATGATGAAGCGGCGGGCCAATATGCCGGCTTTTTTTGCAGCGCTTCGTAGCTGCCAGATGTTTGGCTGAAGGCCATACCGCTGGTGAGGCTGAGAAGTATGGCTATCAATTTTTCATTGTATGATTTCTTTGTTGCGGGCGGCAATTTAGACAAAGTGGTCGGATTTCTGTTATTTCGATGAGCGGCAATCAATGAAATTTCTTGCCACCCGCAGCACACACCTTCAAGGCCTCTGTTCCTATTTTTGCAAGAACAAAGAACGAAGCATGTTTTTAAAGTTTCCCGAAATACTTATTGCGGCAGCACTCATCACCCTTCCGGGATGGATGGGGGCTGCGCCCCAAAATGACGACTGTTCTCAAGCAATCTTGCTTCGCAATGTATCGGGCTGGTGCAGCTCGCCCCGGCAGTACACCAACCAAAATGCCACCCCATCGGGATTGCAAAATCCGGAGTGCTTCCCCAGTTATCTTTTGGAAAACGATAACGACGTGTGGTTCAAATTTACCGCAATTGCCAACACGGTCAACATCGCCGTCATCGGAGGGGTGAACGACAACCCCAAAGGCACGTTGCGTTTTCCTCAATTCGCCCTTTATCAGGGGTCGTGTGGTAACCTGCGGTACGTGGCCTGCATTTCCGATGGTTTGGGTTACAACATCAGCGAAACTTTTGTCAATTCCCTCGTAATCGGAGAGACCTACTTTTTACGAGTAGCTGCCCGCAGCAACAGTACCGGCACTTTTCAACTATGCGTCAACAACTACAATCCCGTGCCGTCACCCTCTTCCGATTGCGCCACAGCAGTGGTACTTTGCGACAAATCGCCGTTCACCGTGCCGAGCGTGGTGGGCGTAGGCCACAACGCTCATGAACTTGGCAATATTTGCCTTCCGGCAGAGTCCAGTTCGGCATGGTACAAATGGACCTGTGAAAAAGCGGGTACGCTAACCTTTAACCTTAAACCAGTCAACCCTGCTGACGACCTCGATTTCGCGCTGTTCTTGCTGCCAAATGGCGTGGGAGACTGTTCCATGAAGATTCCGTTGCGGTGCATGGCCTCCGGCGAAAACGTCAATCAGCCTTTTGAACTTTGGGCAAAATGCGCCGGAACCACAGGGCTGCGCTCTTCATCGGTTGATTTTATGGAGGGGGAAGGATGCGAGGCAGGTAGTGATAATTTTTTAGCAGCGCTTATAATGGAAGCCGGGAAAAGCTACACCCTCGTTGTGAATAATTACCATAACACCGGAAACGGGTTTTCCATTGACTTTGGCGGTTCGGGCACCTTCGCCGGACCAAAAGCGCATTTTACAGTAAACAAACTCAAAATCACTAAAGGAGAGGAATTTTACGCAAAAGATGCCTCCAGTTTTTCAGGGGGCATCACAAAATGGCAGTGGAATTTTGGGGTGGGGGCTTCGCCCCAAACGGCCACCGGACGTGGGCCTCACAAAGTGATTTATAAAAAGGAAGGTAATAAATCTATCTCACTTTCCATCGAGACGAGCAATGGTTGCCAGGTGACCAAGGTGCGGCACATCCAGGTATTGCCGTCACCTCCCTCACCAAAAAAAGAATCTGTTATCACAGGGCAACAGGCGGGAAAGGTGGAACCTGCGCCACCTTCGAAGCGGGAGGTAGAACAGGATGGCACGCCTAATGCGCCCGCCCTTCAGAAAGATGTGCAAGATGCATCGGTTGGCAAACCGGTAGTTGCCGATACCACACGAACCTTCGTTAATTACGAAGTAAAATACCACGCCATTGTGTATTTCGTGGCCGACTCATCTATACTCGATGCGGACGATTATAAAGTACTTTCCGAAGTGTTGGGCATTCTCCGTACCAACCCAGGCTATCAGGCGATGGTCGAGGGCCGCGCAAACAGCATTCCCTCCGATGAATACATCAAAAAGCTCGCTTCGGCGCGCTCCGAAGCAGTGATAAGCTATCTCACCAGCCACGGTATTGGCGAGCAGCGTATCATCAGAAAAGTGTTCGGCAAGAAAGATTGGATTCTCAAGGATTACAGCCTCGAAAGCCGCCGCCTCGACCAGCGGGTAGATGTCAAATTAGTGAAGCGAACAGAGTGAAAAATGCGCTACTTTTGGTGCTTCGCAAAACCAACTATTAGTATGAATCTCGCCATCCAGTCCATCACCGTTCTTGCCGCCGGGTATATCTGTTATCACTTCCTCATCCGGTCGGCATCGCTGAGGTCTTCTTTTGAAAAAAAATGGGGTGTGGAGCGCATCAAAATCTATTGGATTTACTTCTGGCGGTACCTCGGCGTGTTTTTGTACGGAGTCATCCCGGTGGCGTTGATAATTTTTCAAGGGCTTGATTTTCACCGATTTGGCCTTTCGCAGAAAGCAGGAATGCCCACCCTTTGGTGGACGGCAGGTTTGAGCATCGTTGTTTTGGTGATGAACTTCTTCGCTACTCGTTCCCCGGATAATCTCACCCAATACCCGCAAATCAGGGTCGAAAAATGGAGTAGAGCTTTGGTAGTTGGAAGCGCTTTCACTTGGACGGCCTACCTCCTGGCTTATGAATTTTTGTTCCGCGGGTTTCTGCTTTTTTCCTGCGTGGAAGAGATGGGGATTTGGACGGCTATCGCCGTCAAT
This sequence comes from Saprospiraceae bacterium, assembly GCA_004297645.1. GTDB lineage: Bacteria > Bacteroidota > Bacteroidia > Chitinophagales > Saprospiraceae > UBA6168. Next base: position 3,000 of record SCUG01000748.1, read on the forward strand.
ACGGCGCTGTATGCTTTGGTCCATGTCCCGAAAGGCATCAAAGAGGCGATTGGCGCTGTTCCGCTGGGTGTGCTGCTCTGCTGGCTCACTTTACAAACCGGAACCATTTGGATTGCCTTTCTCGTGCATGTAGTGATGGCACTTTCCAACGAGTGGTTCTCGATTTATTACACCGGTAGAAGGGCGGTGGGTTGAGGAATTATTCGAGTTCGGTGATTTTTTCTTTGAGCGAAAAACCCCTTCTTAAAGCACCTGTTTTATTGGCGGGAAAAATAACAATCTACCTACAATGTTAAAATTCGCAAGGTGTTGAACATTGTGGACAAACATCCTGTTTCCGCTTTTATATCATGATTTTCTCACCTATTTACCCTTTTTGGAGCTCCGTCGGATTTCATTTCTTAACAAGGGTTGCTTTATCTTGATTGCAGTGAGGGTTACACCTTGCGCTTGCGCTGCGCTGTTGGTGAACCAATACGAATCAGGATAGCTCCCTCCAAAAACTGTTTACCATGAAAAACGTCCTTTTTATTTTACTGTCTGACCTATTGCAGGTCAAAATTTTTGTAAATTTGGATCCACTTGTTAATTTTAGAGGTTTATGCTTGAATTAAGCTGCCTTTTAAATCTTTCACTAACTGCCATAACTTCACAGAATCATGTTTTAGTTTGAAAAAACTTGGCAGGCATACAGATGGAAATAGGCTAAAATATCCTAACAAACAAGGATTTGCCTTCCATTGAATTGCCTGCTGTTTTAGATGACATTTCAACTCTGTTTTATTCTAAAGCTTTGTGATGACACCCAAACCGGTGTTCTAATCAAAGCATTAAACTTTGAATAATCCTGCTGGCAGTACATTTTTTTAATAGTGCTTTGCACTAAACCGTTGTTTTTTGTCTAATTCCAAATTCTATTCAACTCATCTGCAATAGGTCAGTTACTGTTCGTACTGCCCCTGGCATTCGGGTTTGTCCGGCAGGACAATGCTGAAAGCGTGGACAAGTCCGAAACCTGCCTGACGTGTGACGCACCCAACGTCACGAAGACCGGTGAAACGGATGCTTCTATTTCCTTCGACTGGGATGGGGTATTCGGTGCTTCTGCGTATATTCTGAGGTACTACCGGGAAGAAGACGATTACACCAGCTCCGATGTATTCCCTACAAATTCGGAATACACCTGGTCGAATCTGCCGGGAGGTAGTTATACCTTCTACTTCATCACGAGGTGCGGCAGCGAGACTTCTTCCTCTTTCATTGTCATTGATGATATTGCTGGAACTTAAAAGATTGTTGATGTTACGCTTGAAGCGGCCTGCCCGGGCAGGCCGCTTTTTTATTCGAGTTCGGCGATTTTTTCTTTGAGCCAGGTGATACTGGCGATCCCTTTCTCCTCTGCTTGCTCAATTTCTTCCTTTAATTTCTGAATAGCTTTACTATCACTGGGCATTATCTTCGTAAGTTTTTTGGTAAACTTAATGAGGTTTGTATAGTGAACTCTTTTAGCTGATGAGAAATCCTTGTGCCTGTTCAAATATGTTCTAAAGCTGTCCATCAATGAGTATAGTGGTTCAATTTCATCTGTTTCATAGTATGTCATGAGTAGAAAAGTTTTTGAATTCAGGTTATAAGTCAAGTCTTCGTATTCGACAGTTTGAAGGGTCTGAATTACCTTTTCATATTTCTTCTGATAAAAATACAATTGGGCCAAATTAAAAGTTACAGCATTATCTCGCATAGTTTCAGGCAGGTAAGACTTATAATCGTTGATAAACTCCTCAGTCCATTTATACTTCCCTAATCTTAAAGCGATAACTACAATATTTCGAAAATGCCAGGGTGAAAGCTCCCCGTCGGTCAATAACATTTCTTTTTGAAGTAAAATAACAAATAGGTTAAAATATTCTTCTAAAAATTGACGACTTCCCTGGTTCAGCTTTTTGATGCAATAGTTTAATGCTGCCTGGTAGATGAACTCGGCCTCATTAGTAGGAAACAGGTCCCCGAATTTTTCGATTAATTCTATGAGTTTGAAATAATGCTCTGTGTTTTCTGCGTCTTTTTGCGTCAGATAAATTTGATAATACACAGCTACAGGTGGCACATCCTGATAACTAAATTTCTCAATGTGGGAAATGATTTCATCGATGAAAAGCAGTTTGTACTCATGAGAGACAAGGAATTGCTGGCTTAAAACGGAGCAGAAATAGCGCAATTTCTCAGCGAGAAAGAAACGGTCCAAATTGTTCAGGATTTCTTCCACATTCCATCGGGCGGTACGGTCATGCTCTTGTTCTCGCAGCTCATAATAATTCTTTTCTATATGGTACTGATGCAGGTAATAATCCGCCGTTCTAAACAATTGCTGATTTGAAAGCCGCCGGGCTGAATTCAGAGTGGTATTGTTCAGCCTTTCCATCTTCCTGTTCCCAATGGCTGCAATCAGGTAGGTGGCCTGGTGAATCGGGTTTTCTTC
>SCUG01000071.1 GCA_004297645.1 Saprospiraceae bacterium
GGCCAATCTTTCCGTCTCTCTGGGGATTCCCCGGCAGCCCAATACGATTTATGAAGCATTGCGCGGTGAATCGGAAATCGAGCCATACACCCACAAAGAAGGGATGGACATTGTTATGTCCACGCTGGATTTGTCGGGCGCTGAAATGGAACTCATCAATGAAGCCGGGCGGGAATATATCTTGCGGGAATTGTTCGAGCCAGTGCGGGAAGAATACGATTACATCATCATTGATTGTCCGCCTTCGCTAGGACTGCTGACGCTCAATGCTCTCGCTGCCAGCGATTTTGTTTTCATCCCCCTTCAAACGGAGTTTTTGGCCCTGCAAGGCCTGGCCAAGATAAAACAAGTGATCGACAAGGTGAAATTCCGGCTGAACAAAGGGCTGGAACTTGGCGGCGTTATTGCCACCATGTTCGACAACCGCAAGATTCTGAACCGGGATGTAGTGGAAACCATTAAAAAATATTTTGGCGAAAAAGTTTTTGAAACGCTTATTCGCGATAATGTTGCACTCGCCGAAGCCCCCGCTCAACGGAAAGATATTTTTGATTATAACCCCAATAGCTTGGGCGCTCAGGATTACATGAGTCTTTGCAAGGAAATCCTTCAACGGGTGGAAGCATTTGAAAAGGCAAGCGTCTCTGAGTGAGGGTATTGGCGTTTTAGCTTTCGCTTAGCCCAACACGCTGGGGAGCAAAAACGCCAAAGTTCTAAAACGCCAAATAAACAAACATACGGTTTGAGCAAGAAAAAATTTACAACACGCCTTGATAGCATTTTCAGCCCGGAACCCAATGCGGTCACCGGGCGAGGCACTGCATTTTTGAGAAACCCGTTCGAGCCAGGCGACGGGAAAGGCGAGAAAGCGTCCAAGCCCAATAAGCGTTCGTCCAGAAAAGATTTTACGACTGACTTGGACTCACTGTTGGAAGAGGCGTTGCAAGAGTCTTTCGATGAACAGATAGAGGCTTCCGCATCGTCCGATTCCAAGGCCCAGGATTTCCATCAACAGGCCCCCCGAAAGCGGCCCTTCAACGCGCTGGACCGCCTCATCCGCCGTACCATAATATCCAGCGATATGCAGGTGGAAGAAAAGCCGCTCTATGATGGAAGAAGGCGTCTTACTGTTACCTTTGAAAAAAAGAAGGTAGAGAAGTTGAAGAAAATTGCCCGCATCGAAAAGTCCTATCTCAAAGACATCCTTGGTGACATCGTGGCAAATTTTATTAAGGAGTACGAATCTAAAAAAGGAAATCTCGATTAAAAGCTTGTTTGCATTTTGGGTTTCGAGGCGTAAGATGGTCATCCCGGCCATGTTGTCGGGATGACCATCTTTTCACAGCAGTACCCTCAAAAAAAGGTGTTTCTCCACCGGAAGCAATAACCCAAACGAGCTATAAAGAGAGATAGTGCGGGCCTCAATCTTCGTCGTCCGCCTCGTCTACATTGACGGTGGCGATACCAAGCTGCCGCAAGGCTTTTTCAGAGGCGGTTTGTTCGGCGCTCTTTTTATTAAAGTCGTCAGCGGTGGCCAGTTTCTTCCCTTCGACGAGAACCGCAACTTTGAAGCGGTCGCGTTTTTCGAATTTATAGCGCGCTACTAATTTATAGGCAACGGTTTGGCCGTTTTTCTGGCACCATTCGAGCAACTGGCTTTTGTAGTTGTCATCGTAGCTCTCCAGTTCATGCACATCCACGTAGTTGCGCAGGAGCAGATGCACGACGAAGTGTTTTGTCTTCACATAGCCGCGCTCTAAGTACACGGCGCCGACCAATGCTTCGACGGCGTTGCCGAGCATAGATCGGCTCAGGCGGGTTTGGCTGTATTCCTGCAATAGGACATCAAGGCCCATTTGGTCGCCAATTTTATTCAAGGTGCTGCGCTTGACTATTTTCGAGCGCATTTTTGTGAGAAAGCCCTCGTTGGCGTTGGGGTATTTTTTGAAGAGGTATTCCGCCACGATGGTGCCGAGAACGGCATCTCCCAAATACTCCAGCCGCTCGTTATTTTGTATAGCATAGGCTTTGTCGGAGGGGTTGGATTTATGAGAAAAGGCGAGTTTGAAAATAGAAAGGTTGGAAGGCGTGAAACCTACCAATGGTCTTAGTTTATGGGCAAACTGTTTTTGGTCGCCATAAAACCGGTTGTAGAAACGTAAGATTAGCCGCAACAAAAGTTTGAATTTAGTCGGTAGCGGTTGATTTGCCCAATCAAGAAAAATCAACTGCTGAGCCTAAGTTTTTAAAAAGAATATGCACCGCGACCAGCTTGCCGGCTCAAACTAAATAGTAGGCCGCCACTTCTGAAGGGATGCGAAGCAGTGAAAATACGAAAAGGAAAATCTACCGGTGCAAAAAGAAAACTGAGGTCAAAGGCTGCCCTTTGGTTGCGGGTTACGGATTAGGGTTTTAGGCAAAAAATAAAAGCCGTAACTCGCACATGGTAAAAAAGCATTCTTCTCTTGTGCAATGGGGAAAACTTTCCTTCCCTAAATTTTTTTTGGTTGCAGGGGCAATTATTCTGCTTTGTTCCAAAACTAAACCAAATCCTGGCAAGCTCTCAATCCTCGAATTTCTTGACAATCACCGATGCATTATGGCCGCCAAAGCCAAAGGTGTTGCTCAATATGGCTTTCACTTTGCGCTCTTGTGGCTGGTTAAATGTGAGGTTGAGCCGGCTGTCCAACTCGGGGTCATCGGTAAAGTGGTTGATGGTTGGGGGGATAAAATTATGATTAATTGCCAAGATTCCGGCAATTGCTTCAGCAACTCCTGCAGCGCCCAGCAAATGCCCGGTCATAGATTTGGTTGAGCTCACGTTCAGGTGGTAGGCTGCATCGCCAAATACCTTTTGAATGGCCTTCACTTCGGAAATGTCACCAAGTTGGGTAGAGGTGCCATGTACGTTGATGTAGTCAATGCCTTCGGGCGTCATGCCGGCATCTTTCAGCGCTATTTTCATCACATTGGCAGCGCCCAAACCCTGGGGGTGTGGAGCCGTGATGTGGTAGGCATCGGCCGTTGCACCTGCCCCGGCCACTTCCGCGTAAATAGTCGCTCCCCGTTTTTTAGCGTGCTCCAGTTCTTCGAGAACCAGGCAGCCGGCGCCTTCACCGAGCACAAAGCCATCCCGGTCGAGGTCAAACGGGCGGGAAGCTGTGAGAATGTCATCATTGCGGGTGGATAAGGCCTTCATGGAGCTAAACCCTCCTATGCCGACACTGGTGACTGCTGCCTCAGAGCCTCCGGCAATCATAACGTCGTTGCGGCCCCACCGAATGTAGTCGAAGGCAGCCATGATGGCATGGGTGGATGAGGCACAGGCCGAGACAATCGCATAATTGATTCCTCTGAATCCATATTTTATGGAGACGAGGCCAGGTGCGATGTCGCAAATCATTTTGGGAATGAGGAAAGGATTGAAGCGGGGGATGCCATTCCCGAGGGCATATTCTTCGACCTCACGCTCGAGGGTTTCCATGCCTCCGATGCCGGAGGAAATGATGACCCCTACGCGGTCACAGTCTTCCTTTTCAGGGTCAATGCCAGCGTTGGCAATGGCCTCATCGGCAGTGACAATGGCATAGATGGCAAAATTGTCAAGACGGCGTACTTCCCGCTTATCAATGAAGTCTTCTGGTGTGAAATTTTTGACTTCACAGGCAAACCGCGTTTTGAATTTGGAGGCGTCGAAGTGAGTGATGATATTGGCACCGCTGGTGCCATTTTGCAGACCTTCGAGGTATCCTTTAATATTATTGCCTATGGGCGTTAAAGCACCGAGGCCAGTAACGACAACCCTTCTCATAATGATATTTGAAACAGGCAGCAGGAATTATAACGGAAGTAGTAAAACCACATACTTGATAATAACAAAGATTTGCCCGACAAAATCAAGAATGCTGCCCGAATGATTAAATGTGGGGGAAAGCCAAAAACCGGAGAGCATACGCTTGGCCGGTTTTTGACTTTGGAAAGTGTAGCCCCCAAAGGCTTCGAGTTATCAGCTCTGAGCCTGGAGGTATTCAATCGCCTGTCCGACGGTTTGAATTTTTTCTGCTTGCTCATCGGGGATGGAGATGTCAAATTCTTTTTCCAGCTCCATGATAAGCTCCACGGTATCCAAAGAATCCGCACCCAGATCATTGGTGAATGAAGCCTCGGGAGTAACTTCCGATTCTTCAACGCCCAATTTTTCAACGATGATTTTAGTTACACGTTCTGCAATGTTAGACATAACAAAAACTCTTTTAAGGTTCTAAAAAATTTTTTGCAAAGAAAGTCAAACTCCGCCGATTGGAAAATATTTTGAAGCATATTTTACCCACGCGGAAGGTTCGTGAAAAGGACATTCAAAATAGTGCCTTTCGCAGTTTGCCGGAATTTTTGAGCACAGTACATTTGGGCGTCACCAAACTTTGTAAACTTTACACAAAGCTAAAATCATAACAACTGGAACGCTACTTTTGCAGTAAGAGCGTGGTTAAGCTAATTTTAAGCATGCTCTAAATTGCCCGAGACGGGAAAAGCCCTCCACTTCCACCGCACTCGTTTCCCAAACCATTTACTGCGCCGAAGCGCGAGGATGCTTGCCGCAAAGTACCGGCAGGCAGAGCACCGTCCCTGGCACTTGTTTGCAGATACATTTTAATCATTTTATGAAAATCACTTCCCGTAACAATACTAAAATCGTGGCGACCGTTGGGCCGGCGAGCCGAGACTATGAATGCCTGCTCCAACTGGTCAACGCCGGGGTGGACGTTTTCCGGCTGAATTTTTCCCACGGTACCCATCATGACCACCAGAAGGTCATACAGCACATCACCGCCATCAATGAAGCGTGCAATACCCACGTCGGCATCCTGGCCGATTTGCAAGGACCAAAACTCAGAGTCGGTATTATAAAAGACGAGCCACTGATGCTCGAAAAAGACGACCTCATCACCTTCG
>SCUG01000749.1 GCA_004297645.1 Saprospiraceae bacterium
CCGCTCTCGACAATTCGGCTATTAATTCTTCGGCTTGCAGTAGGGAAATCATGATTGATTGTTTTTTTAATGATTAGTCGTTGTCAATGTCTTCACCAGTAATGGTTTCAATTTTCTTTTTGTATGCTTTACCAAAATCCTTGCTTTTCAGCAGGTTGTCAATGTCTGTTTTGTCCAATGAGACGCTGTTGTAAAACAGCCTGAAAGCCTCTGCTTCCTGGTCAAAGCAACTGCGAACTTTCTCAATGACCGATGAAGGGGCGCTGCTATTTCTCAGCTTGTGTCTGTTTTCCTCCAGTAGCAAGGTGGCCATTTTTTCCGTTTCACCAGAAAAGAAATCTTTGTGCTTGGCGTAAATGAAGCCGGCGAGGTAGTAGGCGCTTTTTTTTATAATGGGAAGTGTGGCGACGAGGCGGTCAGATTTTTTGGCAATTTGCTCCCTGACCTCATCGAGCAGCAGGCTGGCGACCAGCAACTCTACGCTCAATTTATTCAGGTTTTCCGGCTCTTCGAGCAATTGTCCAGAGTAAATTTTTTCATACTCGGTTGTTTGGAAAACCCTGCTCTGCCCGATTCTCGAACGCAGCGATTGTGCGGCAAACCAGTAAACCGCCCGGTAAGCAAGGGCGGCGTTCGGCATGCCAACCACTTTTTCCGATTTGTCCTGCCGGGCTTCTCCTTTACGGTCGTAGAGATAGCCGAATTGCTTGAGGATTTCCTGAATCTTGATTTGAACGGGGTCGTTGGCCAGCAGGGAAAATGTCTTGACGGCGTTCTGGTTGTTGGTCGCTTTTATCACGCTCATTTTGAAATCGCGTTGGCCCGGCTCGATTTGATATATTTTGACCAACACATTGGATGCCCTGAAATTGTCCTTAGTTTGCTCACCGAATTTGGCGCTGTAGAGCGCGTTGACAGTTTGGCAGCCATTGATGACTTGCATGTTTTTGATTTCGAGCGTCACCGTCTTTTTGGATGCATTCTGGGCGCTCATGGTCAAATCGTCGCAGATGACGCTGATTCCGTTGTTCATGTATGGGAACCAGATGCTTTCATCATGGGTGATGGTGCTGATAATGTCCTTGTTTACGGCAGCCCGGTCGCCTAAGTAAAGGCGGATGTTTTCAGAATAGAGCTGGTTGCGGTGATATTTGTTTTGGAGACGAATAAACTCGTTGACGTTGCATATTCCAATGAATACTTTTTTAGGCAAACCAAGGCTCGGCTTGGAGGAGTTGTCCTCAAACCTGTAAGCCTCCCGCCCGTCTATGATGAATTCGAGGTATTCTTTTTCCACCCTGATTTTTCCGTCCACGGCAAGTTCGAAAATTTCCCGGATGCCATATACCTGCACCTTGAAGTTTCGGTGCTGCTTATCATGCTCGAACCTGCCCAAGACATCTTCCATGGGTTTTGCATTGGCGGGGGCAACTCCCGTGGCATTGTTGATAAAATGGCATTGCACCGCTACTTTCCTTCCCCTTCTTTCATTCAAAAAATCCTGCACCAATTGGTTAACTTCTTTTAACACAGGGTCGTTCAAGTCCGTGTCGCTTCGCAGTTCGGGATGCACGAAAACGTTGTTCATCAAGGTTGCAAATTGCAACAGTTCTTTGGGGCTTGCGGCATGATTGGCCGAGGTATGCAGCTTGTATTGAAACAGGTGCAAG
>SCUG01000750.1 GCA_004297645.1 Saprospiraceae bacterium
CCAGACGGTTGGAGTCATCGTATTCGAAGAGGAAGGTACTTTTGCGTTTTTGATTTTCGATGCGCGCCAGCCGGCCTTGTGCATCGTAGAAGTACTCCTCGATTTCTTCGAGGTATAAATTGTACGGCAGGGTGGTAATGCGGCTGATGCGCACGTCGAGAGGAGGTTTGTCTGTGGGATGAAGCGGCGGAACATACGCGTCATAGGTGCAGGCAGAAAGGGATAATGCAGATAGTAAAGCCAGTAAGAGATTTTTCATCTGAGTATTTTATTTTCAAAAAAAGACAGGAACAAAGCTAAAGTAGGTTGGCCCGATGGATTAGAAAGCCCGGCCTAAGGAGGGATTTCTAAGCCAGAGCGGGTAAACGGGCAGCGAGACTTTCCAGGTTTTTTAAATCTGGAAAGTCTATCAGAAATTGCGCATAAGCGCCTATTGGCGTTGAAAAAAGGAAACCCTTTTTTACCAAATTTCACTTTGAAAATCCCTGGCTGTTGTACTTTAGAGCCTCGCAAAATTGAAAACAAAACCCTTCTGCCGGATGTATTCATTTCTTTTACTCTAAACAACAACATGTACCATGCGTCAAAACTCCCCGTTCAAAAAACTCCCCGCCATAACTTTTCTCTGTGTGTTGATATTCTCAGCCTGCCAATCGAAAAAGGAGCAAGCCACCGCTCCCAATCAAAATGCCATGCGTGGTGGCCCGGTCGAAGTAGAGGGTTTTATAGTAAAAACCAAAAACCTCGCTGAAAACCTCGAAGTGCCTGGCACACTCCAACCCTTTGAAGAAACTGAAATACGCCCGGAAATCTCAGGCCGCTTAGTCAGCCTGAACGTGCAGGAAGGTGGCCTTGTGCAAAAGGGAATAAGGCTGGCAAAACTTTTTGACGAAGACTTGCAGGCCCAACTGAAAAAGCTCCAGGTGCAACTCGACATTGCTAAAAAAACGCTCGAACGCCAGCAGGAACTTCTCAAAATCAGCGGCATCAGCCAGCAGGAGGTGGACCTGAGCGAACTCCAGGTCAACAACATCAAAGCCGACATAGAATTAGTGAAAGTGAGCATCTCGAAGACAGAAATCAAGGCTCCGTACAATGGCAAGCTGGGCCTTCGGTACGTCAGCCTCGGCGCTTATGTGACTCCCGCCACCCTCATCACCACGCTGAGGCAGGTCACCCAGCTAAAGTTAGACTTCAATGTGCCGGAGAAATACGGGAATGATTTCAAGAAAGGCAAAACAGTGGTTTTTACCGTAGCAGGGGCCAGCCGGCAGTTCTCCGCCACCGTGATTGCTACAGAAACAGCCGTGGAAGCCGGCACCCGCAGCCTGAAAGTGCGGGCATTGGTCAGCGCTAACAGTGGCGAGCTTTTACCAGGCGCCTTCGCCAAAGTTTTGTTGAAAATGGGCGGCAGCGGCCAATCGCTTATCACACCAACCCAGGCTGTCATCCCGCAGGCCCGCAACAAACAGGTCATCGTTTTCAAAAATGGCTCGCCCGATTTTCGGGTGGTGGAAACGGGCCTCCGCGATGAAAATTTTGTGCAAATAACAAAAGGATTAAAAGAGGGAGACACCGTTTTGCTCACCGGCTTGCTGGCCATCCGCCCGGATAGCAAGCTACAGTTGACGAAGGTGGAGTAGTTGCCCGAAATCTTTGAAATCAGGAAAATTGCCTGCCCACAAATTCCTTGATTAGGGAAAATGTATCCGTTCAAAAATTATGGTAGCGCTTCGAGCGGCAGGGTTTTTCCCGACAAAATGCCGGGATG
>SCUG01000751.1 GCA_004297645.1 Saprospiraceae bacterium
CGCCGCCTCCGGCGGTGCCGGGGGGAGGGGATATTGGGGGCTTCGCCCCCAAACCCCTAAGCCAGCGAAGCCAGCGCCCAATACCCGGGATGGACAAAACCTAACGCTCGACAGTATAATACCAAAAAAATCCCCCGCCTACAAGTTAGCAGACGAGGGACTACACTTAAACCGGTGCATTGTTTTTTATGTGTTGGAGCGCGTAACCGGTTCATTTATTGGTGCGCCAACGCATCTGCACTCAATTCAACAAAATCATCTTTTTCGTGGCTCTGTAGCCCGCAGTTTCAAGCTGGTAAAAGAGGAGACCACTGGCGGGTAGTTCATTTCTTTCAATTCTCACCTCGTTGTATCCCTGGTCGAAAACCTTCTCGTAAGACTTTAAGACAGTCCCCGACACATCGTAAACCGTTAGCTTGGCTAATTCCGATTCCGGCAGCGAGAAGCCGATGTTCGTCACCTTTTTGAACGGGTTCGGTTTGTTTTGGTACAATTTAAAGGCATTTGCTGCCATTGGCTCATTCTGACTATTGAAAGCGAGGCTCAGGTTCAGTGGCACTTCTGCGGCATTATAAGCTATAGCTTCGGTGTATTTTGAACTCAGTCTGATAAAATCGCTCAATTTGCCCGATGATCTGGCGATAAAACTAAGGCTGAAAAGGGTGCTTTTTTGCTCGACCTGCACAGGATTCAAGTCGAACCATCCGGCGGTGAGGATACCCTCGTCCGCACGGGTAAAGCCGAAGCTCTCGTCTACGTTGCCGGTCAGCACACCCTTTTCAATGCCTTGCAATTCCAGATCGTCAGTTTCAAATTCAAGCGTAAACTGAAGTGTTAGTAAGTCAATATTTTCAGTTGTATAAACAGGTACCGTCACGGCCTGGCCGGCCTCAACTTCTACGTCGGGCATAAGCAGCGTCATTTTGCCATTCAGGCTTCTGCCGCCTGTGGAGTTACTGCTAAAGTTCGCGGTAGCACTGCCATTCAGGTCGCCAATTTTTACGCCAATAAAATTGGCATCGAGGATGTCCTGGTTCAGACTGGTGATGGTCTTCACCTCCGGGAATGGTGGTGCAAACGGGTGCCCGGGATTTGGGAAAGTGTACGCAGCATCCACGAATCGCCATGAGGTGTTTTGTGGAAGTTCATCATAGATATTGAGAATCAGTTTGCGCAACTCAACAATATCAGCCGTGGTGACGGCGCCGTTGTGGTTTACATCGGCTGCGATGATTTTATAAGGAGACGTCAAGGGTGCAATGGCCAATACGTGGCGGCTCATCAGCACCAGGTCGAAAGTGGTCACCCCATTCAACGGGCCTGTATTTTTCTTTGGTGTCACTACATAGCTGGCGTTGGGTGCCAGATCGAGGAACTCGTAGATGCCACCGCCGTTCGTGTAATTCATCATGCCCATACTGGCTATTTCCACGGTCACCTCCGGCATCATATCGCCCATTTCGGTAGCTATTTCACCTCCAATAGCAGCACTGCCGGTGACGAGGGTATCGGGACATACACCCATGTTATCCTGAATAATAATGTTGGTGGTGCAATAATCGCTGTTGCCAGCCTCATCGGTCACCCAAAATTCCACTAAATGCATGCCCTCACCCGAACAATCGAATGTGAGGGAGGTGGCAGTTGGTGGCAGCGTATCGCCCACAAGGCGAATGTGAAATTGGAGGTCTGCCGTATCGGTACAATTGTCAGAGCTTGCGTTATTTAATTTCCAGGCATCCATTGTTACCATTATTTGGCCTCCCATAATACCCAGTTCACCGACCACGCCGGAGTTGCAGTATGGCGTTGGCCATTTCAAATCCGCAACAGTAATTTGGGTAAATGCGGTAGTTTTATTACCACAACCATCTTTTATAGTAAACTTCACGGTGTGCACACCTGGCGGGTAGTGGCCGCTGGCGTTGGCGCCATGGGAGTAGGCATATGGAGAATTATTGGTAATGGTGATGTCCGGGCTACAATCGGTGGCCGTAACCGGAAGGAGGTTCACCACTCCATAGGTGCAGGTTAAATTCACACCCACGATGGTATCCGGTGGTACGAAAGTGATTAGAGGGGCCTGCGTATCCATCGTTGCTATCACCTGCTGATGGGACCAAATGCCGGCTGCCGGGTTTGCTGGGTCGTATTGGCACCAATCCAGGATAGACCAGGTCCGGACGATTTTATAGCACGACGGAAATGAGATATAAAATATCTGGTCGGAATAGCTCACTGCCAGCATTTCACAAAAAGTGGCGCTGGCAACCGGATAATTATAGCCTGCCGGCAATGAATCCGGCTCGAAAGTTCCTGGTAATACGCATACATCGAAAAAGGTGGTATCAGCCGGCCAAACGATGGTGCTTCCATTGTATGGAGTCAGATTGGACAGTGTGATGGTTTGCGAGCAGGAGGAAGAATTCCCGCTTGAATCCACTGCCGTCCAGTTTCGCACGATGGTCCCTACTCCGCAATTGTTAAGGTTGATGGAAGAAGTCCCGGTTAGGACGTAATTGCAATTGTCCATCACCTGTGGTGTCCCGAAGATGGACAAATCGGAATAATCCGTGCCGCAGTCAAGGTTCAGAGAAGCCGGGCAAGCTGTAAAAATCGGGCCCGTTTTATCCTGCACCAGCACTACGTTCATACAAGTGTTGAACGAGGCCGGGTTAGCCAGTTCATAAACTTTAAGTATTACCATGATGGAATCGCCCACATCGTTGCAATCAAAATTCACCGACGGCCCGAAGGGGTCGCCATCGCGGCTCACCTTAAAACCTACGAGGCTGCAATTATCGTGGCTGCCTGCGTCAAATATGGCTGCGCCCAAGGTTGCCGTTCCTGTTGTGCTCGGCAGAGCGAGGGTTTTGAATCCATCGCAAACGGCGGCTGGCGTTTCGTTGTCAACAATAGAAAGCTGCGTTTGGCAGGTGGATGAATTAAAGCAACTGTCCGTAACGGTGTAAGTAGTAGTGTACACCCCTTTGCCAATATTGAACAGCGTCAGTCCTGCTCCGGCGCCTGGCGTTGACACAGTAATGTAGTAGCCGCTGCAATCTTCCGTTACCGCAGGGATGGGTAGCGTAATAGTTGTATTGCACAGGCCAGGCAATGTCGGGTATGTCAAAGTAGCCGGGCAAATCATCGTTGGTGCGGTTGTATCTTCAAAGAGAATTTGTTGGGTATCCACCGTCACCATACTTGAGCAGGTATTAATCACCACCCACTTTCGCAATAGAATGGGGTTGCCGCCGCATCCTGGCAAAGTACCAATATCAGAGTAGCTGACATTGATATTGCATGGCCCCCCGTTGATGATTGGATTGCCGTTTATGGTTGGCCATCCCGTCAAATCTGGGTCAGCAATACCTGTCGAGCAGTCCACCGCTGTATTGGCGGGAAAAACGATTACGCCATTATTTGCTCTTTCAATAAAAATCAATTGCTGACAATCGTAAGTGCTGTCATTGGGATAGGTGAACTCGTAAGTTCTCACCACCACTCCCACTATGGCCGGATCGGGGTATCCGCAGTCGGGAGTCATAAACACATCGGTGTACGCCGAGGTAGCTCCAGACTGGCAATTGTCTGCAATGCTTACAGGTTTAATATTCACGGGAATTAATGGTGTGGTACATGCTACCGTGTCCCACGGGCATGACAATACGGGAGGGAAGTTATCCACCACCAAATAATAGGAAGTGCAATTATTGGAGGTTGGGATGTCAAATGTCACGATTTTAAGAATCGTGTCGAGGTACCCAGACAAATCAACGGTAACATTGGTTGTATCCATTGCTAACGTATCTCCGCTTGGATAGGACAACACGGTGATAATAAATGGCCCTGTTGCGGTACCTCCGGGGTTCAGTGTTGTTGCGGTATCAATAACTGCCATGCAGTTTGCACCGGGCGAGATCGTTCCGGGGCTTAAAGGGTCTGGCTCCTTGCAACTCATTGATTGGGCAAAGGCGCTGGACTGGAACAACAGGGCAAGAAAAAATACCCAACACACATCTAACCGGGTGATCATGTTCTTTTTCATCGAATTAAATTTTGTTAAAGGATCTGGAATATATCTCTCAGGCCGGGAGCGTGGATTTGGGGTAAACCAAATCCAGCTCACGACTTTGAAAGTCATAAGTAATCTGGCCATAGGGCGATAGTCAGCCCATGGCATCTATTCGAGTCAGAACTACTAATGAGGATTGAACTTTAGCCCAATGAATCAGTTTTGGCCAAAGCCTGGGTGGAAGGTACTTGCAGTTTTCTCACAGCTTGCTAGTACTCCATTGTGTAGTCTCTCAAGAGTAGTCTGTGCTACCGTCTTACAGTGTTTAGTTTTGGAAAAAATTAGAACGCTTGAATAAATTCGACGTGCTTGTCTTATAGGAGGAGGCAGTGAAGGAGGAAATAGGTAGTATTTGCATTTTGATTATCTACCATATAAAAACCATGCCAAGCAGATTTGAAATTATTATAGTTGAAATGGTGGGGCCACGATACAAGTGGCTCGAAAGGTAGTTGTGAAGTTGTGCAGCTTAAGAATAACCTAAAGATAATAAAGTTTTTAGGCGTAAAAGCGGGGTGTAAAATTATTTATAAAAAAAGCCCCCCTCCAACACTCAGCGGAGAGAGGCCATCCCAAAAACCGATTTAAGTATTTATTTCCTGAAAACGGTCCTTGTTTATCACATACAATCCAATCGCCTTAGTTTCTTTAGCAGGCAGTCGCAGCAGGCAGTTCGCAGTTTTTACCTGCTCTCTGCCTGCTGCTTTCTGCTTGCCGTTTACTGGCTTTTGATTAGTCCACCAGAATCATCTTCCTGGTCGCTGAATCGGTTGCCGTCTCAAGGCGGTAGTACAATACTCCAGTGGCGCCAAGCTCGCTGCGCTTGAGGTCTATCTGGTTGTATCCCTTGGCAAATTCGTTGCCTTCGATTACTCTTACTACTTTGCCTTGTACGTCACTTATCGTCAGCGTGGCAGAAGTTGCTTCGGGCAGGTAAAATCCGATGGTCGTGCTGTTCGCAAATGGGTTCGGTGTATTTTGGTACAGCGCAAATCCATCGGCTACCATGGTGTTGTTGAACGATAATGCTACGTTCATCAATTCTCCGTTCGCATTGTATGCCTCGGCTACAGTGTAACGGCTGTTGATGCTCAGCTTCTCGCTCATCCGTCCGCTTTCGTTAGCTTTGAAGGTTAAGCTGAAGACTACTTCTCCTGTAGCCAATTGCTTTGCTTCGTCGCTGTTCCAGCTCGCTGTGATAACACCATTGTCAACCATGGTCAGACCAAAGTTCGATGCATCGGCCATTCCGTTGGCAACTTCTACAAACTCCAGTGCTTTCTTGTCAAAGTTCATCGTGAACTGATATCCACTTACGTTGAAATCTGTCGCTTTGAACTCTACGGTATATTGTCCTCCCGCTTCCATGTTTACGTCGTCTGCGTTGAATACCAGGTCGCCTGTCATGGTGCGGTCTTCATTCCCGCCCAAGAGGTTCGTCACGGCATTGCCGTTCACATCGCCTACCTTGATGGCTACAAAGTCGGCAGCAAGTTGGTCGGCCGTCAGGTTGTTCAGGCTGATTACTTCCGGGAACGTCGCAGCAAATGGGTTGGATGGATTGGCAAAGCTGTATGCCTTTGGCACAAATCTCCATGACGTGTTGTTCGGGAATTCGGTGTTGATGAATAGTATCATCTTACGGATTTCGACAAGGTCGAATGTCGTTATACTGTTCGACTTGTTGGCGTCCGCTGCTATCATCTTGTATGGACTACCTAACGGCTGTACGCCGAGAATGTGCTTGCTTATCAGCACAAGGTCGAACGTCGATACGCCGTTTAGCGGGTTGGCATCCAATGCGGGTGTTACTGTGTAGTCGCCTCCGGCTGGTACGCTGGCAAAGTTGTATGCTCCGCTCATGTTCGTTGTCGTATTCTGTGTGAATACTCCGTTGGAACTGTTGATGCCTACGTTCACGCTTTGTACACCGGCGTTGCTTTCCGTTGCGGTTACACCTGCTACTATCGGGTCATCATTACACTGGCCTAAGTTGGCCTGCACTATGATGAATGTCTCGCAATAGTCCTGGTTGCCTGCCGCATCGGTTACCCACATTTGTACCGGCTGCTGTCCAAGGTCGGAGCAGTAGTACGTTATCTGGGTGTCGTTGACGTCGGACGAAAACGAGAATTTCAGGGTACCCGGACAGTTGTCGAAGCTCGCAAAGTTGAAGTCTATGGCATGTACTGTTACCTGGACGGTATCGGCTGGCGGATCCAACTCGATTACCAAGCCATTCTTACAGTATGGCACTGGCTTCTTGCAGTCTTTTACTGTCACTGTGGTGTGGCAGTCTGTCTGGTTGTTGCAGTTGTCCTTCGCATTGTACGTCACATGGTACGTGCCTGGCGCTACGCCTGTGTATGGCCCAAAGCTGGAGCCGAGGTCACCGCTCGCTGTGATGGTCACGTTGATGCTGCACTCTGCTACTTCCGGCGTTGGCAACAATACGGTCGCTCCGCAGGTGTTGTCCGTGATGCATACATCCGGAATTACACATCCGTTGGTGAATACTGGGTCTACATTGTCTATCACTTTTATGATTTGCTCATAAGTGATGTAGCCATCCCATGGGTTGCTATCGAGGTCGGTGTCTGGTCCGAGCGTGGTAGTGGCATTGGCTGCTCCTGGATAGGTGCCGCATGACCAGCTATCGCGGAATGTACGGTCGTCGCAGTCTCCGTCTTTATCAAGGTCACAAGCCGGGAACGGCAGGCATAGTGCATTCTCTGGGTCTTCTATCGTCTCTTCGTCTATGTCGTCTCCGATGGCGCACCAGTTAATTACCGTCCACTGACGCTTGATTTTGTAACATGCATCCGGGACTACGGTATATACCTGGTCGTTGTACGATACGGCTACGAGCTCGCAGGTTTCGTAGAAGATGTCTGGCGTTCCGAAGTCGGGTACGTCTACTCCGCAGTTTACTGTGATGTCAGCAGGGAACTCGACCACCCAGTCGGATACGTTGTCCACAAAGATGGTTTGTGTACAGCTTTGCAGCCCGTTGTTGCCGGCATTGTCCTGTGCACTCCAGGTACGTGTGATGGTGCCTTCAAGGCATTGGTCTATGTTCACGTTGGTGTTGCAGGTCACATTCACCGAACAGTTGTCCCAGAATGTGGCAGCTCCAAAGTACGGTGTCAGGTACGTACACTTCTCGGCTGAGCTCAATCCTGTCAATCCCGTTTCGATGTTATCCGCATACCAGTCGCACGTTACCCGTGTGTTTTGCGGACAGCTTACCAGTATCGGTGACAGTTTGTCGGTGACTTGTACGGTTACCATGCAGGTGTTGTAGTTCAGCGCACTGAATCCTGTGCTCAGGAACAACCCTGGCGTGCCGTCACAACCCAATGATGGTGAATTCAGGGTGGTCATGAATGGTGCCGGGTTGCCGTCCAACACGAGTACGATAACGGTTTGGTCGCCTAAGTCTTCGCAGCAGAAGTTGCGGGTTGGATAGTAACAGCGGTTGAAAATGTTCGGGCTGAAACTATCGTCCATCTTCGCTATCAGGAAGTACACTGGCTTGCAGTTGTCGTAGCTGCCGTCGTCGAGGTCCGCTGCATACAGCGTCGAACAGCTTTGGCCTGTGTTCAGTCCGTTGTTGGTGATGGAGACTTCTGTGATTTCATCGCATACTGCTACTGGCGGAACTTTGTCCTTCAGCGTGATCTTCGTATCGTCTGAACCCTGGTTGCCGCAGCCGTCCGTAGCATAGTAGCGCACGGTGTACGAAGCGGGCAGTCCATTGATGAACATCGGTACGCTGGTGAATACGCCTCCGTTGCCGTTCACTGACTGGAGTAATTGGCCTGTGAGGGTCCACAGCTCGGTCGTATAACTTACCACGCCGGAGCAGTTGTCCGTGATGCCACTGGCTGCTGGTACCACGAAGGTGCCTTGGCACACTGCATGCGGGTTGCCCGGAGGGAAGCTGGCACTGTAAACATCTATCGTCAGGTCAACTGGCGCATTGATGCTTGGCCCCACTAAGTCGGCCACTTTTATTACCTGGTTTACTTCTCTTACGTCAACCGGGTTGGCACACCAGTCTATCACCGTCCATTTCCGCAGTATCTTGAAGGTACCAGGGCAATCTTCGATGTACAGGTCGGTATGCTGGACTTCTATCCCGCAGATGTAGGCTAATGGCTTGCCGTCCACCGTCGGTACACCGGAACCGGTGAGCGCCAGTACGTCGGCATCGTCCAGTCCGGAGTTAGGCGCTGGTACGAAGGATAGCACACCGCCGGGACAGCCGTTGCCACCGTTGGCTACGTTCGTGCTGTTTACTTCCGGCCAGTCTTTTGTGCCGTTGCCGAGCACCTGGTCGTCGTCGTCACAGTTCGGGTCTAAGTTCACTTCGATTACTTCTGTGCCCGGGTCGGTGTCTGTGATGTACGGATGCAGATGCTCTGGGTCTGTAATATTCGGGAATGCGTTGTATTGGTCGCACGTCCACAGGATATCTCCTGGTATCAACACGTCGTCCAAATTCGGACGGTCGAACGTGATGGTCTGGTTACAGGAGGCAGAGTTGCCGCTTGCATCCGTGACCGTCCAGGTGCGCACTACTGTGCCGCTTGGGCCACCGCAGTTACCACCTGTGAAGCTGTCAACAAAGTCGAGCGTGGTAGGGCCGCAGTTGTCGGATGGAGCAATTGCAGGCAGGTCAACCGTAACGATGAGGCCCGCAATTTCTATTATGCCATCGTCGCCAAGGAAGTTATCCCTATATATCAGTTTCCACACGCCACCGGCATTTTTGCCATCGAACGCTGCTGACAAAATGGTATTGCTTTGTACGCCGGGAGCCTGAAAACACTGTAGAGGACCTCCGCCTTGATCAAGTTGCACACACTGCGTAACGCCGCCTAATCCTTCATCATCAAAGGTACAATCAATAGGGAATTCCGCCCCAAAACAACCTGATACAACAAACACGTCTTGTTGAATGCCATCAGGATTTTCCACAACGATATCCAAATCGGGCAGCCAGGTGTGACCTGTCAGTTTCACACGAACATCTACGTCTAAAACAGGCGTACCCACAGGAATGTATGAAAAGTCAAAATCATAGGAATGTATATCTGGATTCGGCGCACCTGGTTCGCCAATTGGCTCATTCAAACCTTCATAAATGATGGTCTGTGGCCCGGTAATCTGTGGCGCAGGGTCAGGAAACTCGTTTATTTCGTCAAGGTCGTTGCAATCTACTGTGAGATCGCGGCACTCAATCGTGGGTTTCAACTTGTCTTCCACAATGATGCTACCCCAGCAAGAATTGCCAGTTTCGTTATCAACAACTTTCACCGTCCATGTAGTGCCGATAAAGCTGGCGTTCACTGTGTTGCCTAAGTTTTGTCCCACCGGACTCAATACCATGACGGTATAGCGTGTGTCATAGCAGCCATAAGGGCCGCCTTCCAATATCATGTCCGCTCCAATCAGCGCTTCACAGTTTTCATCTAATGAAATCTGCACGTTGTCGTTGCAGGCCAATGCCAGTGTTGGGTTTGGATATTCCTTTACTGT
>SCUG01000752.1 GCA_004297645.1 Saprospiraceae bacterium
GATTTTTTATGAAATAAAAAATCAGGAACAGCGTGAAATCATAAAGAACCAGCGTCTTTCAGCGTCAAAAAAACCGTTTGGAATTTTTCTCTTAACACCCCTAATTCAGAATTCAGAATTTTAAAAACAAATGATGTTGATGACCCAATTCCAAATTCTAAATTTTAAACAACAAATACCATGTTTGGACTTAACGTTGACTATTGCGCTGTTGACCTCGCCGAAGACTACCACGCCCAGGGCGAATACGAAAAAGGCATCGCCCGCTGGTGCCCCGGTTGCGGCGACCACTCCGTGCTTTCCGCCGTGCAGCGGCTGTGTCAGGAAAAACAACTGGCTCCGGAGAAGACCGTTTTCGTCTCCGGCATCGGTTGCTCCAGCCGGTTCCCGCACTATATGAACACCTATGGGTTCCACGGCCTGCACGGCCGGGCATTCCCCGTCGCCGAAGGTGTCAAATTCCGCCGCCCCGACCTGAACGTGTTTGTGGTGACCGGCGACGGCGACTGCTGCTCCATCGGCGCAGGCCACTGGCTGCATGCCATCCGGTACAATATGGATTTGACGGTTCTGCTGTTCGACAATCAGATTTACGGCATGACCAAAAAACAAACCTCGCCGACATCGCCCATGGGTACCATCACCAACACCCACCCGCAAGGCTCCGTCTTGCCGCCGGTAAATCCAATACAAACCACGCTCGGCGTGTCGAATGTGAGCTTCGTGGCACAAACCGCCGACTGGGTGCCTAACCATCTTTACAATACCATCAAGGCTGCCTACGAGCACAAAGGATTTTCCTTTGTTAAAATCAGCATGCGCTGTTCTAAGTTCATGGGGGATTTTGCGAAGAAGAAAGTTAGCGAACGAGACCGGGTGCAGTTGCTCATGCACGAAAATGGCATCCCGGTGGACGAAAGCACCGCCAAAATGTTTACCCATCTCCCGCACGACCCCTCCAACATCAATGCCGCCAGGGAAGTAGCTGAAGATGTGGAAACGACATACCTCGGCCTTTTTTATGAAAATAAAAATGCCCTGCGTTACGACCTCTACGGCGCCCATAACCTTGGATATTCTGTGGAAGAAAAAATGGCAGCCATCGAAAAGCGCTTCGACCAGTTTGCGGTCTAAAACCTACAATCTGACTCCGCTTCGGCTGAATCTATACCGAACCCCGGTTCGGACTGGAATATTCCCCAGGCCAGGTTTGAAAAGCACACCATAGTTTATGAAAAATAGTCAACCCGATACGCCCCTTTATTCCGGCTACTTCAACGCAGAAGCTGCCGGAGCTTTAGGCATTACCCGCAGTGGCAGCCTCGCCGCTGAACGGCCCCCTGAATTGAAATTTGAAAAAAACAGCGGCCTGCCCGTCATGCCCGCTACCCCGCCTGCCGCAGACGATGACAAAAGAAAATACGAACGCTCCCTCCGCTCTTTTTTCAGAACCGGAAAAGGCGGCGGACTGCCCACAGCGGACGGCGAGGCCATATACCCGGCATTGCTGGCGCCCTTCCGCGACCACCCCCACCTGGAGCTGAACTACCCCCTGTGGATGGAGGACAATGACCACGTGCAAACTGCATCGCTTCACGATTTTCTTGCAGAGCGCATACAGTTGTTTGCCCCCGCCGAAAGCGACGCCAGGATTCTGAAAGACAACCTGCTGCGCCTCGAAGTCATCGTCGGGGAGCAGGTGAAATTCGCCGAAGAAGCCTACTCGGGGTTTTCCGTTCTGACCGAAGCGCTGAAAGAATTGATGGAGCGCCTGCACCTCAGCGGCAAGGATGCCGAAGCTTTTTTCGCTGACGCAGAAAATCTGAAAAAACAAATCCCGCGGGAGGGTCTGCTGTTGCCGTTTTCCCCCAATGCCCCTTTCTACCTGCTGGCGGCACTCAAAGGCGAACACCTCCGCCAAAGGCGTGACTCCCTCCGGCAAAAAATCCACCACATCACCGCCAAACTGAAAGACCTGCTGACGGTGGAGCGCGCCAAGGCACCGGAGGCTAAATCCCCCGAAAAGTTGCACGATTCACTCGGCTTTGCCGAATCCTTTTTCTCTTTCGAGGAAATGTCTGGTGTACTGCCCACCGGCGGCACCTCGGTCATGCCCGTCGAGCGCCTTCAGCGCATCGAAAAAGTAGTGCGGATTTTAGAAAACACAGAAGCTGACTTTTTTCAAAAAGAGGCCTCCATCGTTCTCAGCAAGCAATTGGCAGAAAGCAGCACCCTCGACTGGGGAAAAACATTTGACAACTCCCAAATCACCATGGCCGCCACCGGTAAGGTTTGCCGGCAGGCGATGGAAGTTTTTGATAAAAAAATGGCGGCATACGCCGAAATTTTCGCCGCCATCCGCACCGGCGAACTCGAAATCGAAAACCTGTACGCCCCCGACATCCACGGCGACTATCTCGCACACTTCAGTTGGCGCTTTTTCACCGAAGATGAAATGGCCGCCTGCCCGCCGGTGCTGCTCTTTGCGCAAGATAGCAGCCTGATGGAAAACGAGCTGAACGAGTTTTCGAAAATGCTCTCCTCCAGCCGCCCCATCAAATGCCTGATTGTAAAACAGGGCAGCAGCGACCCCACCAATTTTGTATTCCGCCAGGAATTGGGGGCCATCGCCATCGCCCACCGCAACGCCTACATTTTGCAATCGGCCGCAGTAGCACCCGCCAATTTAGTGGAGGGCTTCCGCACCGGTTTGGACAATTTTGCCCCTGCGTTATTTTACATCCTTTGCCCGCAAAAAGAAGCCGGTGAAATGGGCAGTGCCCACCTCTGGGCAAGTGCTGCCGTCGAGAGCCGCGAGTTTCCAGGCTTCGTTTACGACAGCCAGAAAGATGTGAAATGGGGTGGCCGTTTCGACATCCGCCACAACCCGCAACCACAGGCCAACTGGCCGGAACATACCCTGCATTATCAGGACGAGAACGGCGAAAAATCCTCGCTGCCCGTGCCATTCACCTTTGCCGACTACGCAGCACAAGACCCGCAATACGCCGGGCTTTTTCACATAGTGCCGTCCCAATTTTGGTCGGACAACCTCCTCCCCATCAGCGAATACTTAGCCTTAGCTCCCCAGGAGTTGTACGCCAAAGTTCCCTTTGTCTGGGTCGTGGACGCACAGCATCGCTTGCAAAAGGCCGCCGCTGCCTGGCCCGTGGTACTCACGTGCCAGGAGCGGCTCGACTTCTGGCATTTCCTCCAGGAAAATGCCGGCGTCCACAGCTACCATGTGGAACAGGCCACCCAACGCCTGAGGGAAGAAATGGAAGAGGCCACCGCACAGAAAATCCAGGCGCTCGAAGCCGCTCATGCCGCCGCCCTCAATGCAGCAAAACAAGAGGAAGGCCGCATCGCCATGGAGCGCCTCGCCTCTGTGTTGCTCGACATGGACACCACGGAGCTGGTTTCTTCAGCCCCCGCAACGGCAAAGCTTGCCCCCGCGGCACAGGCTCCAAAAACGGAGCAACCGGCCGTCGTCACCGCTGAAGCTGCACCGGCAAAGGAAGAAGAAGAATCGCTCGTCACCGGCGAGCCGTGGATAGAGTCGGCGCTTTGCACTACCTGCAACGAGTGCATCAACCTGAACAAACGCATGTTTCAATACAATGGCTCCAAACAGGCCACCCTCGCCGACCCGAAAGCCGGCACCTTCAGCGAGTTGGTGTTGGCAGCCGAGAAATGCCCCGTCAGCATCATCCATCCGGGGGCACCGCTGAACCAAAATGAACAAGGCTTAGATGAATTGATAAAAAGAGCGGAACCGTTTAATTGACATACACAGCACTCCTGGCGTGGACGGTTTCCCTGTGGGAATGGCTCCCTCCTTTCCATTCCCGAAGGGAAACCGTCCTCGCCATGACGGCTGTTAGAGCGGCACTTCTGGCGAAGACAGGTTCCCTGCGGGAATGAAGCTGCGACGTAGAAATTATTATGGCAAACGAAATCATCATATCGGTAAGCATCTTAGTTGGACTGGGACTGGTGTTCGCCACCTTCATTGCCATCGCTTACAAAAAGCTGAAGGTGGACGAAGACCCGCGGATTGATAAGGTGGATGCGATGCTCCCCCACGCCAACTGCGGCGCTTGCGGGCAACCCGGCTGCCGGGCCTTTGCCGAAAAAGTGGTGAGCGGAGAAGCCCCGCCCTCCAAGTGTACGGTTTCGTCAGCAGCAGCCGTCGGGCAAATTGCAGCGTATTTGGGGGTGAACGCCGGGGTCGAAGAAAAGAAGGTGGCACGGCTGCTTTGCGCCGGTGGTAAACGGGAGGCGCACAACCTCGCCGAATACAAAGGCAACATGCGCTCCTGCCGCGGTGAAGCCGTGGTAACCGGCGGGCCAAAGTCCTGCTCGTGGGGCTGTCTGGGGCTGGGCGATTGCGCCGAAGCCTGCAATTTCGACGCCATCCAGATGAACGACGACGGGCTGCCCCTCGTCAACCCGGATTTGTGCGTGGCCTGCAACGACTGCGTGGAGATTTGCCCGAAGGGCTTGTTTCAACTCATGCCCGTCAGCCAAAAACTCATCGTGCAATGCCGCTCCCTGCTCGAAGGCGATAACGCCCTCGGCAAATGCTCGGTGGCATGTACCGCCTGCGGCCGCTGTGCCGCCGACGCTCCGCCCGGTGTGATTGTAATGAAAAACAACCTGGCCGTCATCAACTACGAGCTGAACAACTTAGCCACCATAGACGCTACCTTGCGCTGCCCAACTGATGCCATCGTCTGGGTGGAACACCGGCAGTTTGAAAAAAACAAGGATTCGTTCCTGCCAACGGGCAGGGTCGAGCGGTATTTTCAGTAAGTCGTTTTCAGCCAGGTCGTTTTGACCTGAATGGGGAAATGATAGTATCCGTTCAAAAAATCATGGCAGTTTCTTCGAGCGGCAGGGTTTTGAACCCTGCGTTGGTAGTGGGTCAAAGCGGTTAATAATGACCGGGTGACTGAAAGTCACCCAGTCACTTGGAATGCACACTTGCCAATGTTTCTCAACCCATTTGACCCATTAGCCCTGCTTTTTCGTGCCTGAAATGCAGGGTTCAAAACCCTGCCGCTCGAAGAACTACCATTGTATTTTGAGCGGAAACAAATGATAAATTATGGCGGTAGTGGTGATTTGAATGCGGATGCATGGCTCCCCCCCCCCCTGCCCCCCCTCGGAGAGGGGGAAAGCTAAATACTGCTGACTTTTCAAGAGAATTGCTTGATGCAAAAAAAATCAGCAGGGTCAAGCTCCCCCCCTTTCCGAGGGGGAGGCAGGGGGGGGAGCTTTCAAAGCTGCCAACTCACAAGATTGCCCGGCAAAAAAAAGGACTAATAACTTTTGAGGTTCCACTACCGATACGATGGTTTCAAGCAATTGTATGGGTACAATAAAAGACATGGAAATTCCAAAAAAAATATTCGGTGCAACCGCCGGGCTGACGGGCGAAGCAGCAGTGCACCTGCTGGAAACCGCCATCAGCGAAGGCGTAGCAATGGCAGCAACGGGGGTTGAAGACCCCGGCAGTCAGCAGTTGTTCGGCAGAAAACCACAGGTTTCCGCTTCCAGGGATTTGTCCTTCCTCACCGGCATCGCCGCCAATGGCTTGCGGGCGGGAGGCCTCCTCCATTGGGAGCAGTTGCCCGAAGCTTGGCCGAAAGTGCTGGAAATGGCCCGGCAGCATCTCCCCGTCGTATTGTTCGTAAGCGGCACGCCGGTGAACGGGCACGGCAATTTTCACGCACTGCCAGGGGCGGGCTGCTTCCAGATGATGGCGGGCAGCGTGCAACAGGCCGTTGATTTCGTACTCATCGCCCACCGCATCGCCGAGCTGTCGCTCATCCCCGGCATGGTGGCGTTTGACACCTCAGCCCCGCAGAGCGTGCACTTCCCGGAGGCAAGTCAGGTGATTCAGTTTTTGGGGGCGCCGGACGAGCACATCCCTTCCCCCACCCCTTCGCAAAGGATTATTTTTGGTGAAACGCGGCGCAGGCTGCCCAATTTTTACAGCTTCGATTTTGCCACGCTGCTGGGCGCCGAAAAAGACCCGCATGCTAAAGAATTGGAGGCAGCAGCACAGCAGCCCTACTTCTACCAGCATTTGGACGGCATTTTCCACCAGGTTTTCGAGGAGTTCGAGGCACTCACCGGCAGGCGCTATTCTGGCGTTTTGGCGCAACAGGTGGACGAAGCCAACTACCTCGTGCTCACCGCAGGCAGCGCCAGTGCCGTGGTGGCAGATGCCGCACAATCCCTGCGCAAAACCAGCAAAATGAAAGTGGGTTGCGTGCAATTGACACAGACCGTCCCTTTCCCTTCCGCCGCTTTGGCGAAGCTGATGCAGGGCAAAAAAGTGGTGACGGTGCTCGAAAACCCCGGTGGAAATGAGGCTGGCGAGTCTCCGTTTTTCACCAAAGTGAAAGCCGCCATAGCTTCGCTTGGGAAAAACGCCCCCACGTTGTTCAACGGGTTTTGTGGCCACGAAATCACGGCAGCCGAAGCCGTCTTGATTTTTGAAAATATGGCCGCCGGCAATGCGGCGAAGACCGTTTTTTACACCGGCATAGATTTCACCAGGGCAACCACCGCCTACCCTCAACACGAGATTTTGCTCCAATCCATCCAACGGGAATATCCGGGTATTGATAAAACAACGATTGCGGTAGCGGCAAATGACGAACATTTAAACAGCGGCGCAAAGGCCCGGCAGGCAGGGCTTCCGTTAGTCGTCCGCAAACACAAAAACAAGGGGCCGGCCTACACCCGGCTGTCGCGGTTTTACCACGACACGGCCTGGTTTTACCAAAACGATGAACCACAGGAATTGGTGGCCAGCCCTTTTCAGGCACTGGCTGCCATGCCTGCCGCCACTGCCAGCCTTTCAGCAGCAGCAGCCACACGCCCGGCACTGCCGGTGTTCGGCCCTGCCGCCTGCACCGGCTGTGGCGCCTGTTTCGTGCAATGCCCGCACGCCGCCATCCCGCCCATTGCCACCGGCCTCGAAGCACTGTTGCGCGGCAGCATGGACATCGCCGCCAGGCGGGGACTGTCCGTCGCTAAAATGACGCCCTTGGTAAAAAACCTCGCCAAAGTGGCCGGGCAACTCATTCGCAATGCAGAGCAACCCGTCACCTCTGTGGCGGATTTTCTGCCAGCAGCTTTTGAAAAACTGGCCGTACAGATGAAGCTCGACGGGGAAAAACTCGAACAAGCTCAGCAGGATTTCGGCAACCTCCTGGACAAAATAGCGACCTTCCCCGTGGCAGTTACCGACCCATTTTTCAACCAACCCGAAACCCTCGAAAAGGGCAGCGGCGAACTGTTTTCCCTCGCCATTGACCCTTACGCCTGCACGGGCTGCGGCATCTGCGCCG
The DNA here is from genome assembly GCA_004297645.1 of Saprospiraceae bacterium. Lineage (GTDB taxonomy): Bacteria > Bacteroidota > Bacteroidia > Chitinophagales > Saprospiraceae > UBA6168. Next base: position 7,368 of record SCUG01000752.1, read on the forward strand.
AAGTTTGCGAGGCCAAGGCTTTGACCATGACAGCACCCACCCCAGTGCTCAACGCTGCCGCCCAGGCTACCTTCGATTTGTGGGAACAACTGCCCGATACTTCCGCCGGCACCATTCGCAGGCTGCAACACGACGAAGGCTACGACCCCTTTGCCGCCACCTTGCTGAGCCGCCATTTCTACCTCTCCATGACCGGTAGCAGCCAAAGCGAGGAGAGCGCTCCTGCCAAAATGATGGTGCACCTGCTCACCGCCCTGACAGAGTCAGTGGTGCAGCCCGGCGTCGCCGCATGGTCGTCCAAATTGGAGGAACTGGCCCAGACCCTTTCAGAAAATATTCACCAAAAATTAGCGGCAGCGCTGCCCGGCGAAGACTCGCACGCCCTGTGGAAGGCCATCACGGAGGCTGGCGGCCAACGCCTCCCTCTGGACGAAATAGTCGGCAAACTGAGCCGCAAGGAACATCTCAAATTGGTGGATACCGAAACCTTGCAGCGCAAAATAGATTTGGTGAGCGACCTGAAAGAGCTGCGCTGGATTTTGATGGAAGGCCCCAACGGCATGGGCCGCTCGCGCCTCGGCCTCGCCATGTACAGCGGCGGCCTGCCGTGGGCCGGAGCCTATCCTTTCAACCCGTTCATGGCGCCGGTTTTCCTCAACGACAAAGGCATGACGGCGGAGTTGGCCCTGGGCTTGTTTCAGGGGTATTTGCGGCATATCCTCGACAACATCAGGCTGATAAGACGTGCCCAAATGGAGGTCAACGACAAATACCAGCCTGCAGTGCATGCCGCTCAAATCGCCCACCTCGGCTGGGCTGACCTGACGGAGGAAGAAAAACAACTGGTGCCTCCCCTGCTGCTCGCCGGTGACAAAATGGCCCTTGGCCAAAATGCCGCCGCATCGCTGATGGAAATTTTGGCCACCGGCTGGCCCGTGAAAATCGTGCTGCTCGATACCGGAAATTACCCGGTGGATGAAAACCCAACCCGCCGCCTTGCCATATCCAACACCTTGCTGCTACAAGCCCTCGCCTGGCGCAAGGCGTATATTTTCAAAGGCTCGGCAGGCGATTCAAAAAAACTGTTCGCCGGCCTGATCAAAGGCATGCGGCAGCCCGGCCCGGCCGTGTTCGACCTGCTGGCCCCCGCCAACGAAAAGCACCTGACGAAAAACTGGACGACCCTGCCCTCCCTCGCCCTGCGCACCCGGGCTTTCCCGGTATTCCGGCACGAGCCAGAAGAAAACGGCGGGTTCCTGTCCTCGGCTATCACACTGGACGGCAACCCTTCGCCCAGCGAAAACTGGCATTCCATGCCACTGAATTATTTGGAGGAGGGCATTGAAAAAACGGTGGATTACCGCCTCACTTTCGCCGATTGGCTGCTCACGCAAAAGGCATGGCAGTCCGAATTCAGACCCGCATTGCCCGGTGAAAAAACCACGCCTATGGCCGCCTTTTTGGCGTCGAAACCCGCGGAACGGGGCAGCCTGCTCCCCGCAGTTTTGCAGGTCACCGAAGCGCGTGAACTCCAGACATGGGTGGCTTCGCCAAAAGTCGCCGCCTCCACAGAGGCCGCACTTTCCTCATGGAATACCCTGCGGGAAATCGCCGGTACCCTGACGCCTTATCCCGAAAAACTATGGAAGGAGGCCGAAGCCCAAAACGCAAGAATTTTTGAAGAAAAATTAGCCGCCATGAAGGCGGAATACGAAAACAAGCTGGCGCAACAGGAGGCCGGCTTGATGGAAAATGTTAAAGTGAAACTGCGGGAAAAGTTGCTCTCACTGTCGGGGGGAAATTGACGCTGCTCCCTTTCAGAAGCTTCTTGATAGCAAATGAAGACGCAATTGTGTATCTGCCCATAAATTAATGGCAGCTCAACAAAAATGCCCGGTTCCTTCGAGCGGCAGGGTTTTGAACCCTGCTGTTCCGGTGCGAAAACGCAGGGTTCAAAACCCTGCCGCTCGAAGCGCTACCATTATTTTTGAACGGCTACCAAATTTTTAAAAAATGACCACTAAAAACGGCATCGGCCCATTGCTCACCTTCCGGCACGGCGTACACCCGGAGGAGTACAAAGAGCTGTCTTGCAACAGCAGGATTGAACGGATGCCGTTTGTGGAAGAATACACGCTGCCACTGGTGCAGCACATCGGCGCCCCCTCGAAGCCCTTAGTGAAGGTGGGACAAGCGGTACGGCGGGGCGAGATGATTGCGGAGCCGGGCAGCTTCGTTTCGGTGGCGCTGCATTCGCCGGTGGACGGCACCGTCAGCGCCATCGGCTTGGCCGACCACCCCAATGGGCAAATGGTGCCTTGCATAAAAATCAAGACCGCCCCCTATTCGCCGCAGGAACTGCTGCCCACCGTGGTGAAGCCCCCAGAAGATATGACCACCCCGGAGTTCATCCGGGCGGTGCAAATGGCAGGTCTGGTGGGGATGGGCGGGGCGGCCTTCCCGGCCCACGTCAAATTCTCCATTCCCGAAGGGAAAACCTGCCGCTACCTGATGCTCAACGGCTGCGAGTGCGAGCCGTTTCTCACCTGCGACCACCGGGTAATGGTGGAACATCCGGCAGCATTGATTGACGGCATCCGCATCCTTCAGCATTTTATGAAGGCGGAGAAAATATTCATCGCCATCGAGGCGAACAAGCCAGACGCCATCTCCATATTGCGGCAGCAAGCTGCAACATGCGCGCTTGAAATCGAGGTGGTACCCTTAAAGGTAAAATACCCACAGGGCGCGGAAAAGATGATGATTACCGCCATTTTGGGAGAGGAGGTCCCTTCAGGAAAACTGCCGCTCGACGTGGGGGCTATGGTCACCAACGTGGGCACCGCCGCCGCCCTGTCCGATTATTTCAGAAAAGGCCAGCCGCTGATGGAGCGGGTCATCACCATTTCGGGCACTGCGGTGAGGCGCCCCGCCAACATACTTGTGCCCATCGGCACGCCCATGCGGGAGGTAGTGGACTATTGCGGCGGCATCACCCACCCCGCCCCGAGGATGTTGCTCGGTGGCCCCATGATGGGCGCGGTGCAAAAAAATCTTGACGTTCCCGTGGTGAAAGGCACCTCCGGCATTCTGATACTCACGGATAAAGAGGTGCAGGACATCACCACCTACAATTGCATCCGATGCGGGCGGTGCCTGCAAGCCTGCCCGCTGTTCCTGAACCCCGCCCGCATGGGAGCACTCGTGCGCAAAGGCCTTTGGGATGAATTAGAAGAAAACAACGTCATGGATTGCTTCGAATGTGCATCCTGCTCGTTCGTCTGCCCGTCGGGAATTCCATTAGTGCAGAGTTTCCGGGTAGGGAAAGGGATGATTCGGGAGCAGAAGGCGCGGGAGGCTTTAGTGCAGAAAAATTAGGAGGCAACTCGAAGTTTTCCCTCCTAACTCCCGGTCATTTGGTTCTGATTTCGCCAGCTTAGTAACGTGTTCGAAATAAGATGTTCTTTTTGAGGCCGCCTCCGGCGGCCTCAAAAAGAACAAGGGTGTGTTTTTTCGGCGGCGAAGCCGCCGAAAAAACACACATCTTATTTTGCGC
>SCUG01000753.1 GCA_004297645.1 Saprospiraceae bacterium
AGCACGAGTACGTTCCGAATTCGGGGGGCGTTGGCAAATGGAGGGGTGGCTTGGGCGTGGAAACCATCATAAAACTCGGCGGCGACAACACCACAATGGTGGTATTTGGCGATGGCGATATAGAACAAAACTACGGGCTGTTTGGCGGCAAAGGGAGCATTTTGAACAGCATCAAACTCACGTACCCTGACGGGCAGGAGCGCATCCCCCTGAACAAAGACCTCATCGAGGGCATACCCGCTGGCACTATCTATTCGCAAGTTGCAGGAGGGGGCGGGGGGTATGGAAACCCATTAGAGCGAGAGCTGGCATTGGTGGAGGAAGATATTCGAAATGAAGTGGTAGATGCCGTGCAGGCGAGTGAGGAATACGGCCTCACGCTAAGTTCCTCTTCCCCGGAGAGTTCCCTTTAGGTATCGGGATAAGCGGCACGGATAAAGAGCGGTAAGTAGTTACGTTTAATTCATTTTGAAACTCAGGAACGATTAAGACATAACTTCTCACTTTCGAGCAGGCGGGTTTTGAAACCCGCCGTTTTGGAAAGTAGTAAAATGGCGGGTTTCAAAACCCGCCCGCTCAAGACCAACCCTGAGAATTTATTTTTTCAACGTTACTAAGCTGGTTTCACTGTAAACCTGCACGAGACGAAAATTCAAACCATTTCCAATCGAATAATCAACCTTAAAATTTTTACAGTATGAGAATCAGAAAATTCCTCCTGACAGAAAATGAAATACCCGACAAGTGGTATAACATTATGGCTGACATGCCCAACAAACCCTTACCCCCTCTCAATCCAGCAACGAAAGAGCCTATTGGCCCGGATGCCCTGGCACCGCTCTTCCCAATGGCATTGATAATGCAGGAAGTGAGCACAGAAAAATGGATTGAAATACCGGATGAGGTGAGGGAAATTTACACGCTCTGGCGGCCTACTCCGCTGTACAGGGCACACGGATTGGAAAAAGCCCTCGGCACACCAGCCAGGATTTATTACAAATACGAGGGCGTCAGCCCGTCCGGCTCTCATAAGCCGAATACCGCCGTTCCTCAGGCGTATTATAATGCTAAGGAAGGGGTGAAAAAAATTGCCACCGAAACGGGCGCAGGGCAATGGGGCTCCGCCCTGAGTTTTGCTTGCAGCCATTTCAATATGGAATGCGAGGTGTATATGGTGCGGGTGTCGTACGATGGCAAGCCCTATCGAAAAGTGATGATGAATACCTGGGGAGCCAATGTATATGCCTCCCCCTCGAACCGAACAGCAGCCGGGAGGAAAATCCTGGCAGAGCATCCTGATTCGCCCGGTTCATTGGGCATTGCCATTTCAGAAGCAGTCGAAGTAGCTGCTTCAGACCCTAATGCCAAATACGCCTTAGGCTCCGTGCTGAACCACGTTTTACTACACCAAACCATCATTGGGCAGGAGGCCCTCAAGCAAATGGAGAAAGCCGGTGAAATGCCCGATATAGTTATCGCACCTTTTGGCGGCGGCTCCAATTTTGCCGGGCTGAGTTTCCCGTTCCTGCGCCTGAATTTTGAAGAAGGGAAGAAGATTCGCTGCATTGCCAGCGAGCCTGCCTCCTGCCCCAAACTGACCCGCGGGGTATTCCGTTACGATTTTGGCGACACCATTGGCATGACGCCACTGCTGCCGATGTACACGCTGGGCCACAACTTCATCCCCGCTCCCATTCATGCCGGCGGGCTGCGCTATCACGGAGCAGGTGTCATCGTGAGCCAGCTTCTGAAAGATAAGCTCATTGAAGCTGTTTCGCATACCAACCCTGAAGTATTTAAAGCGGGAATCATCTTTGCCCGGGCGGAAGGTATCATTCCGGCACCGGAGGCCACGCATGGAATTGCCACCGTGATTAGGGAAGCCCAAAAATGCAAAGAGGAAGGCGTATCCAAAACGATACTCTTCAACCTCTGCGGCCATGGCCACTTCGACATGAAAGCCTATCAGGACTATTTCGAAGGAAAAATTAAAGAGCATGAATTAACCGACGCGGAAATTCGTGAATCACTGAAGGAACTCACTACTCCTGAGATTGCATGATGCAAGTCAACTGAAAAACCGGGGTGTGTTGCACACCCTGGTTTTCAAGAAAAGAAAAAAATGAATCACCACGACATCATATTGCCAGATGGCTGGCCGCAGCCAAAGGGCTACTCCAATGGCATCCTTGCAAAAAAAGGCCGCACCCTTTTCCTCGCCGGGCAGGTAGGCTGGGATGAGCAGGAGATTTTTAAGAGTGAAGAATTGGCCCCCCAATTCAAACAGGCGCTGAAAAATATCGTGGCCATCGTTGAAAAAGCAGGCGGCAAAAAGGAGGACCTCTGCAAAATGACCTGCTTTTGCAAAGACCGCAACCAGTACCTTTCAGCACGCAAAGAATTGGGGGCGATATGGAGGGAAATCATGGGCAATCACTACCCGTGCATGAGCATGATTTTCGTCGTTGACCTGTTAGACCATCCGGCTTTGATAGAAATCGAAGCAATGGCCGTAATACCCGGTTAAAATGAACTGCAACCTGACTGAAATACAACAGGCAGCCCAAAACACCTTCGCAGAATTTGTGAACAAACGGGTCATGCCACAGGCTGCCGCCATTGACGAAAAGGCGGAGTTCCCGATGGAATTGTTCCGCGAGGTGGGCGGCCTCGGATTCTTTGGAATGAGGTACCCCGAAGAGGCGGGCGGTTCCAACATGGATATTGTCTCGTACAGCCTGGCGGTGATGGAGCTGGCAAGAGGCTCATTATCCTTAGCTGCTGCCTGCACCATGCAATCGCTGATGGCCACTTATTTCCTTTACCGCTTAGGCGATGATGAAGTGAGAACGCATTTTAGCGCAGCACTGAAAGGTGAAGAAATTGGCGGAATCTGCATGACAGAACCCAATGCCGGAAGCGACCTGATGGGTCTGCAAAGCAAGGCACAAGTCCTCCATGATGGATTCATTTTAAACGGGCAAAAAACCTGGGTGACATCGGCCCCGGTGGCCAACTTCTTCACCGTTTTAGCCAAAACTGACAAGGCCGGAGGCCTGTCCATCTTTTTCGTGCCCACCCATCTGGAAGGCGTCAACATCGGTAAAAGCATCGGGAAACTCGGCGTCAGAGGTTCCGTTACCAGCGAAGTCTCCTTTGACAATGTCAGGCTCCCGCAGAATTACCTGTTGGGCGAATTGGGAGATGGCTCGAAATACCTCAGGGAAGTATTGGCGGAGATTAGAATCATGACCGCCGCTCTTTCGGTAGGCGTGGCTACTGCTGCTTTTGAATATGCCCTGCAATACGCCAAAGAAAGGGAACAATTTGGCCGCCCCATTGGCAAGTTTCAGGCGGTCAATATGAATCTGGCTGAAATGGACGTGCAGTTGGAAACGGCCCGGCAATATACCTTGTATGCCGCCTCCATGAGCGATGCCGGACCTGCACAACAAAAGACGGCGATGATAGCAAAACTCTATGCTTCAGAATGTGCCAACGCCATCTGCGACAAGGCCTCCAGGGTAATGGCCTCCTACGGTTTTGCTATGGAGTACCCCTTACAGCGATATTTAAGAGATGCCCGGTTTACCCTCATCGGGGGAGGCACTTCGGAGATTTTGAAAATTAACATCGGAAAAGAACTTGGATTGTGACTTACATCAAAAAATATGGCATTGCGCTGCCGCATTTCCGCATCAGCGATAAAGTCCTCCACCCGCGTTTGGGCCGGGAGGTGCTACATGCCGTCTGCTATGCCGATGAGGATATCATCACATTGGCCTGGCAGGCCGCAGAAAAATTAGGCGATGAGGTGGATGCCGTCCTTTTCGCCACTACCACCCCGGTATTCAAGGGCCGTTACCATGCTTCCTATTTAGCGGACTTGTTGGGGCTGCCCGATGGCATCACCGCACTCGATGTGGGCACCACCCACCGGGCTGGAACCGATGCCTTGCTTTTGGCGGACGCTTTGATAACAGGCGGGAAGCACGGCAACGTTTTGGTCGTTGCGTCCAGCATCAGTTACCCCGCCATTGGCAAAGAAGTACAAACGCCTTTTGGCCATGGGGCCGTGGCCATGATTCTTTCAAAAGACAAGGGCATCGCCCAGATAACTCATGCCGCCTCTTATTCCGAAGCGTTTGCAGAAGAATTCGTTTACAAAGGCGGGCAGGTGAAATACGATGCCCGGTTTGCCGGGACTGCCGGGTTTTTGAGCAACATGAAAAAGGTATTGGCGGGCCTTACCCCGCAAGGCACCAGCAGTTTAATCATCAACTCCGCTTACGTGAAGCTCATTTTCAATGCCTTGAAAAAGGGAGGCTACGACTTGGAAAAACAGGTAGCTCCCGACAAGTTGGTACCGCGCTTCGGCTTCCTCGGTGCCGCACACGGGCTGCTGCGTTTGGCATTCGCTCTGGAGAACACGCCCGGCATTTCCGTGTTGGTGGACTACAATAACGGCTCGAATGTCATCACATTCGATGTGGCAAAGAATACCGCCCCGGTCTCAAGTGACTCTGGCAATACGACCGCCATCGCAAGCTACCAGGATTATCTCACGCTTCGCAAGCGGGGCAAATTTGATGGCAGGGGGTACGAGAGCATCGAAATGTTCAGCTCCGAAATGATGCAGGAGCGCGAAAAGAGTCAGTTCCTCCGTCTCAAGGCATTTGAGTGCAAGAGTTGTGGAACTGTGTATTACCTCAAAGCTGCCCGTTGCAACAACTGCAAGGGCACTGATTTCAGGGAGAAACAGCTCTCCAAAACAGGAACGGTATATACGCTCACCAGTGAATACTATTTCCCGATTTCCTTCCCTCCGGCTAACATGATTGTCATTGACCTGGATGGCGGCGGCCGCATCACCGTTCAGCAAACCGATGACATGTACCAGGATGAACACACGAAAATCAGCATCGGCGATAAAGTGAAATTGGTGCTGCGAAAAATGATGGAGAACGATAAGAAACCCAACTATTTCTGGAAATGCGTAAAACTATGAGCAAGAAAAGGGACATAGCAATCATTGGAATTGGCGTCACTAAGTTCGGTGAGCTTTTTCATCAAAGCTATGATGATTTGGTTCGGGAGGCTGCCCTGCAAGCTGTCGCAGATGCCGGAATTGATTTGGATGAAATACAGGCAGGCTGGCTCTCCACGGCTTTCCCGGAAATTGGCGTTTTTAAAGGGCGGAGCGGAATGGATTTGGTGGAGCCGCTGAATTTATACGGCATCCCCGTCACCCGTGTGTCCAATTTTTGCGCCTCCGGCGCAGATGCCATCAGAAATGCAGCCAATGCGCTTGCCGCCGGCGAATGTGACGTTGCCATGGCTTTGGGCGTGGAAAAGCTCAGAGACCGGGCGCCCCAGGATAGCATCGTCAAAATGATGGTGGAACTTTCCCATCCATTTTATCAAAAAGGATTCACCGCCGCCGGCACGTTTGCAGTTTATGCCAAACGAATGATGCACGAGTATGGCGTAACCAATGAAGATATCGCCAGCATTTCTGTAAAAAACCATTACCACGGCACCCTGAATGAAAAGGCACACCACCGGATCGCCTGCTCGCTGGAACAGGTGCTCGGCTCGCCGATGGTGGCTGACCCCCTGACGGTGATGGATAGTTGCCCGACAACAGATGGCGCAGCCTGTGTAATTATGGTGCGTGCCGGAGATGTGGATAAATCGAAACACCGCCCTGTTTTCATTGACGGTATCGGCCTTTCGGTATCTACCGGTTGGGATCTCCCGTTCTTCGACTCAAAGCACGACTTTCTCTCGTTTCAGGCAACAATAGATGCCGCTGCTATGGCTTACCGGCAGGCGGGCATCGAAAAGCCTATTGATGAAATTGACCTGGTAGAGGTTCACGATTGTTTCTCCATCGTTGAATTGCTGACCTATGAAGACTTGGGTTTGTGCAAAAGGGGCGAGGCAAAAGACATGATAAGAGGCAAAGCAACCCGCTGGGGTGGAGAAATCCCGGTGAACGTGAGTGGCGGCCTGTTGTCGTGTGGCCACCCCGTTGGCGCTACCGGCGTGCGGATGGTCGTTGAAGTAGCCAGCCATTTGAGAGGCACTGCCGGTGACAGGCAGGTGAAAGGTGCGAAAAGAGGAGTGACTCATAATATCGGCGGTCCGGGGGCCATCGCTTCTGTGATTGTCTTAAATAATGAGAACTGACTATGAAAATATTATTAAGCAAACCGGGACTCGATGGCCACGATGTGGGCGTAAAAGTATTGGCTCACGGCCTTAAGGCGGCCGGATTCGAGGTAGTTTATACTGGCCTTCGCAAGTCCATCGAAACCATTGTGGACATGGCGGTGGAGCACAAGGTGGATGCCATTGGCCTTTCCATTTTATCCGGCACTCACTTGGTGCTGGCAGCGCGGATGAATGAGCTGATGACAGAGCGAAACCTCCATATCCCGTGGTTTGTGGGTGGGAACATACCCACCTTCGATGTGCCTAAATTAGAAGCGATGGGCGCCAGTAAAGCGTTCCCGACCGGCAGTAAAGTGCAGGATGTCGTGGAGTATTTTGAAGAACTAAACGCAAAGGCATGAGTGAAGTAAAAACAAGAAAAACAGCCGGAGAGCTGAATGTGAAAAGGGCTTTCCTTGAATCGGGAATTGAAGTCAACCCGATATACACCGCCGAAGATGTGGAGTACACAGGGATAAAAAATGAGATGCCCGGAGAGTACCCATTCACACGGGGCATCCACCCCGCCATGTACCGGAAGGCGCCATTTACGATTCGCCAATATGCCGGATTTGCCTCGCCGGAAGAGACCAATGAGCGTTTTCATTTTTTAATAAAAAATGGCCAGACTGGCCTGAACGTAGCCTTCGACCTGCCCACACAATGCGGGTTGGATTCTGACAACCCCGCTGCCCTCGGAGAAGTTGGCCGCGTGGGAATGGCAGTTGATACCCTGGACGATTTTGAAATTGCCTTTAATGGCATTGACTTTGATAAAATCACCGTTTCATTGACCATCAATGGCTCTGCCATCATTCTCATCGCCATGTATATTGCCTTGGCAGAAAAACGGGGATTCGACATTCAAACCCTCAGAGGTACAGCGCAAAACGACATCCTGAAAGAATTCATCGGACGGGGAACCTGGATTTTCCCTGTGGATAAGTCGGTGAAATTAGTAGTGGACACTATTGAATACTGCGCAGAACATATCCCTAAATACAGCCCCGTAAGTGTTTGCGGATACCACATTCGTGAAAGCGGCGCAAACCCCATCCAGGAAATGGCGTATGCCTTTTGCATCGCCAAAGCTTACACAGACGGCGCTCTGAGCAGGGGCATTGATATAGACGATTTTGCATCCCGGCTTTCATTCAACTTCGACATTTACGGCAATCTGTTTGAGCAAATAGCCAAATTCAGAGGGGGCCGGCGGCTTTGGGCAAAAATCATAAAGGAAGAATATGGGGCTAAAAATGATAAGTCTTGCTGGCTGAGGATGATCGCGGGCGGCGGCGGCGGCGGCCTTACCAAAGAGCAGCCCGAAAACAATATCATCCGAAGCGCCTATTATGCCCTCATTAGTGCACTGTCCGGCACCCAAACAATGGCGCTTTGCAGTTATGACGAGGCCTACACCATTCCCACCGAAAAATCAGCGGAAATTTCTTTGCGAACCATGCAGATTTTGATCTATGAAATGGGCATTTGCGACACCGTAGATCCACTCGGCGGTTCGTATTATGTGGAAGCATTGACCAACCGTTTTGAAAAGGAAATAGCGAAGGAAATAAAACGAGTGGATGAGTGGGGAGGCATAGTGAACGCAGTGGCCACAGGCAAAATTCAGGAGTCGGTGTCAAAACAAGCATACGAGCGTGAAATGGGCATACAGACTGGCGCAGTGCCGAAGGTTGGCGTAAATTTATTTACCCGGAAAGAAGACCCAAAACCGGTAGATTTTCACCCCTACAACCAAAAGGCGGCAGATAATCAAATTGAAAAACTGAAGAGAATTAAGGCAACGAGGGACCATGAAAAGGTTCAGGAGTTGCTGGCAGCCATTAAAGCAGATGCACAAGCTGGCAAAAATCTTATGCCTCCCATCATTGCCGCTGTCAAAGCTTATGTGACGGTGGGAGAGATTGTCCAGGTGATGAAAGATGTCTTTGGCGAATTTGATGAACCGATATTTTTTTAGCAAAAGCGAATAGTGTTTAATGCGTGAATGGGAGTTTTCCAAAATTGCGCAGTCTTTCCGAGCGGCAGGGTTTTCCCCGACATTTTATCGGGGAAAAACCTGCCGCTCGGAATACCAGCATTTTTTGAGGGGATATTTTAATAGACTTGTTGCGACAGGACTTCGGAGAAGTCCAACATTGGTGGAATCTTATTTCGAACACGTAACTTAATAGAAATAACGTGAGTCTGAAAAATAAGACCATATTGAGTTTGGAGCAGGCGCTAACCCTGCCCTATGCAACCGAGCGGTTTGCACAAATGGGGTGGCGCGTGATACGCATCGAGACTGCCGGCATAGCCGGGCAATCGCGTCCGGGCGACCCCAACAGGTACATCGGGGAAGATACGGGAGTAGAGGATTTGCATGCGTATTTCATCGCCCCGAATCTTGGAAAAGAAGCCATCACCCTCGACCTGAAAAACGAGGCTGACCAGCAAATGCTCAAACGCATCATCAAAGCGCTGAAGGTGGATGTGTTCATGTGCAACACCCTGCCGAAAAGGTACGCGCAGTTCGGGATTGATTACGACACACTCAAAGAAGCCAACCCGCAACTGATTTGGTGCGGCATTTCGGCCTTCGGCCCCGAGTATCCCGGCCGTGCCGGTTATGACCCCGCATTGCAGGCTATGCTGGGCTTTATGTATCTTACCGGCGAACCAGACCGCGACCCGCTGCTGTGCGGCCTGCCTATTATTGACCTCAAAGCCGGCGATGAGGCCTTCGCACAGGTGCTGCTGGCCTTGCTCGAACAAAAGGAAACCGGCAAAGGCAAAAGGATAGACATTTCCATGGCGCAATGTGCCGCATCGTGGTTGATTACTGCCTTGCCGCAGGCGCAGTTTGCCGCAGGCAAAAACAAACTATTTAAAAGGAGTGGCAATGAGCATAGAAGCTTTGTTCCCTCCAATTGTTACCCCACTAAAGATGGTTATGTTTATCTTGCCATAGGCAACGACATGCAGTGGCAGAAACTCACCGAAATCGAAGGGTTTGAGCATTTAAAACAAGAGAATCGGAAAACCAATAATGGCAGAAAGCTGGATAAAGAAAACATCTACGCAGGCATCAGAAAAGGGTTGGAAAATTATACCACCGAAGCGTTCATAGAAATTTGCCTGACATTCGGCCTGGCCGTCGCTCCGGTGAATGATGTCAAACAGGTTGGAGCGCTGGATTTCATCAAAAAACTCATGGTGAAAACGGTATTGCCGAATGGCAAAAATGTAGCGCTTTCCCCCGCCCCTATGAACACGGAATACCTCGAAGCCAACAACTACATGATGAAACTGCCGCCAAGACTTGGCGAGCACAACAGCAAGATTTTCCAGGAAGCCGGAATACGCACTAAACACACTTGATGAAGAACAAAGTAGTCGAAATATTAACTTCATACAGCACACCTCGCCAGGTGAGTGCCATCGGCAATGAAGCCATTGCGAGGGGAGCGCTCGAAGCCGGGGTGAGCGGGGTGTTCTCCTATCCCGGAACGCCCTCCACGGAAATATCCGAGGTGTTCAACATGGTCTGCAACTTTCAAAGCAATTTTGAAAATGAAGATGACTACCCCCAACTGATAAAAAACAGAGTCTATTTCGAATACAGCATCAATGAGAAAGTAGCCCTCGAAAAAGCAATAGCTTATTCTATCGGTAACAAAAGTGCCATGTGCGTCATGAAAAACGTGGGCATGAATGTCGCCTCGGATGCATTGATGTCGGTTACTTACCAAACCATTGTTGCTCCGTTGGTAATTGTCGTTTGCGATGACCCCGGCTGCCATTCGAGTTCAAACGAGCAAGACTCCAGGTATTGGGGAAACATGGCATCGGCTCCGGTATTTAATCCTGCTACTCCGGGCGATGCTTACCGCATGACGAAAGAGGCATTCCGGCTATCGGAGGCATTAAGACTACCTGTGCTCGTGCGCACAACAACCAGAGTGTCCCATTCCAGGGGAATGGTAGCGTACAACGAAATCAGGCCTGCCATCAGGCAGCCTTTTTTCGAGAGAATGCCTGAACACATCAACATCCCGGCCCGGACAGCCGCTGCCCACAAAAAACTGCTCGAAAAATTGGGCAGTGACACTGTCACCCCATTTTTCGCCGAATTCAATCGAACCTATTTTCCCGGAAATAAAGAATACGGCATCATTTCGAGCGGAGTCGCCACGAGTTATTTACTCGAGGTCGTCCACAGGAATGAGCTTTCAGAAAAAGTAGAAATCCTGGACCTTGGGTTGATTTACCCTTCGCCGGAAAACGACATCCTGTCATTTTTAAACAAAGGATTTAAGAAAATACTCGTACTCGAAGAACTCAACCCCATCATAGAAAATGCGACGAGAAAAATCGCCCAGGTACATCGGGTAGAAACTGAAATACTGGGGAAAAACTTTGGCGGCATTGGCTCAACCGGAGAATTTTCTCTTGAAATAATTGACACTGTTATTGGCGCCTTTTTCGGGCAGAAAACTGTGAAGTACAAAGAAGTGGAAGGACTCGAATCCTTTTCTCAAAATTTACCGCCCCGCCCGCCCGCCCTGTGTTCGGGGTGCCCTCACAGGGCGTCTTATTATGCGCTCAAGCTGCTCATTCCCAGAGAAAATGGGGAAGTGATTCTTTGCGGAGATATCGGCTGCTCAGGCTTAGGCGCCTTGCCTCCCCTGAAAATGATAGACACCATTAACCACATGGGAATGAGCATTTCAATGGCACAAGGATTGGCAGAAGCCATGAAAGAAAAAGGAGGAAAGGTGATTGCAATGCTCGGAGATGGCACTTTCTTTCATTCCGGAGTCGCTTCGTTGCTCAATGCAGTTTACACCAAAAGCAACCTGCTCGTTATCATTTTTGACAACCGCACCATCGGCATGACCGGCCATCAGGACCACCCCGGTGCGACGCATCTCGACAAATACAACCAAATAGAAATACTCCCCCTTTTGAAAGGCATGGGAATAAAGAATGCCGAAGCAATCATGCCTTTCGACATGAAGGATACCTACCACAAAATTGAAAAAGCTTTAGCCACAGAGGGGGTGTCTGTTTTGGTTTCAAAAGCGCCCTGTGTATTCCTTCCGGAATACAAAGAGTTCGCACGGCAAGATGCGAAAATTACCGTTGACCATTCCCGCTGCAATACCTGCCAAAACCATTTGGACCACGAAATATACTGTTCCCGGCGGGGCAGCTCCCAATCCAATTTGTCGAGGGCTATTGCCAAGATAAAAGCAGATAAGCCGGTAGATGCCAGAGACCTTGCCTGCCCGGCCAACATCTGCAATCACGGTTTTTTCCACTCCATCCTCGAAAAGGATTATAAAACAGCCCTCGACATGGTGAGGGATAAAATGCTCTTCGCACGGGCTTGCGGGGATATTTGCCACCGCCCGTGTGAGCTATTCTCCGGCCATAGCCCTGAGTCAATCGTGCCGGTAAAGCAATTGAAAAAATACGTTTCCGGCATCGAGGCGAATTTCAGGGATTTCACCAATGCCAAAGAACGCATCAGGCACAGCGCGCCCAAAGGTAAATCTGTGGCGGTTGTTGGCGCTGGCCCGGCAGGTTTAAGCGCCGCGTATGACCTCGTCCGGGAAGGCTATCAGGTGGAGGTATTTGAAAAAGAAGCCGCAGCCGGCGGGTTGATAAAATACGTGATACCGGATTTCAGAATGGACAAAACGGGATTCGACTTCGAGGTGGGCCAATTGGAAGAATTGGGCGTTGTGTTCCATTTTAAAAAGGCATTGGGAAAAGGCATTCGGCTGGAGCAGCTCAGGAAGGATTTCGACAGCGTCATCCTGTCATTGGGAATGGGCAAAGTGAAACCCTTGCCGGCCGTAGCTGACAATTTGCCTGCAAACAGGTGGTCTGATGGACTTGCGTTTTTAAAAAAGTACAACAACAAATCACTTCCCATCGCCGGGGGCTCCCGAATTCTTGTAATAGGAGGAGGCAACAGCGCTATGGATGCGGCGCGGGCGGCAAAACACCATCATGCCTCGAACGAAGTGTTTGTCAGTTGCATTGAATCGCTCGAAACCATGCCTGCCTTTGAAGAAGAAGTGAAGCACGCCCGTGATGAAGGTATCGTGATAATGCCTTCCAGCTACGCCCATCAGTGTTTGGAGAATGGCAGCGTAACGGTTGTTTTACATGGCTATATTTCCAGAAGTTTGCTCAAAACACTGGAAGTGGATTATATCGTCGTTGCCATTGACCAGGTTGGTGAAACCGGAGATTACGCCGAAGTTGGGGCAGAAAACCTGTCGGAGAAAGGCAGAATCATTGCGGACGAGCACAACGGTTTATCCAACCTCAGCAATGTCTTCGTTGCCGGAGACATTTGTGCCGGAAATCACATGAGCCTCATTGGAGCTATTGCCTCCGGGAAAAGGGCCGCCGTGGGCGTGCGTCAACAATTGGAAGGATATAATTTCCCGTATGAAGGATTGAATGCGCTGCTCGGTTTAAACGGAAAAAGAAAAGAGCAACATGCTTCCCTGCCTTTCAATGCCAATGGCAGTTTAACTGAATTCTTAAGCAAGTTCAACCTGTTTCAATCCTGTGAAAAATGTAATCACTGTATAGACAATTTAGGGTGCCCGGCTATGATTAAAGCCGATGGGAAAATTGTGATTGACCAGGCCAAATGCACCAAATGCGGATTGTGCATTGATGTCTGCCCGAATGATGCCATTTCATGGGCAGAGAATGGAAAGATGGAAAGCGTTTTTTGATGAAAGGAACCGTCAAAATATTGGTAGCGGGTGTAGGAGGACAGGGTGTTGTCTTTTTTACCGATTTGTTGGTGGAAGCTGCCATGCATGCTGATATTCCAGTTGGTAGCAGCGAAATTTACGGGTTGGCGCAAAGGGGCGGGTCTGTGACGGCAGGCATCACATTCGGAGAGCACACACATGGGTTTCTGGAGAAAGCCGGCGTGGACATACTCGTTGGGCTGGAGCCGCTGGAAGCACAACGGTGCGCAGCGTATTTGCACCGGGGAAGCACAGCCATAATTGACAACAATAGAATTTACCCCTATGCAGTAAATGCCGGAATGGAGGCCTACCCCGATGTTGAAAAATTCATTGAGTTTCTAAAGGAGAATATCCGGAAAGTGGTTTACATCGCAGATGATTTAGGCTCATTAGAGCCAGCAGTCAGAAATCTATTTGTGTTGGGAAAACTTTCCGAAGAAGAGACGTTTCCAATACCCGATCAATATTTGGTAAAAGCCATTGAAAACATTGTTAAGCCAGGCTCTGTGCAGGCAAGCTTACAAGCCTATAAGGCCGGAAGAAGAAATAATGAATTGATGTATCCCGTCAAAAAGGGCTGGTAATTGAACTACCATTGAATTTTGAGCGGATACGAATTGATAAAAAACGGTAATGCTCATACCATGAATAACTTGATTGAAATCAAATTCAGACTCAACGGTAAAGAAACAAAGGTGAAGGTAAAACCTGCTCTGCTGTTGATAGACATGCTCAGGGATGAGCTGAAATTAAAAGGCACGAAGCCCGGTTGCCTCGAAGGCGAATGTGGCGCCTGCACAGTCATCATAGATGGTGATGCTATCAATTCCTGCATGTACCTGGCGATAAATGCAGATGGCAAAGAAGTGACCACCATTGAAGGGCTTGGCTCGCAGGACAACCCGTTGGAGTTGGTTCAGGAAAAAATGCTTGAGCACGGAGCTGTTCAGTGCGGGTTCTGCTCTTCTGGAGTTATAATGACTATCAAAGCTTTCAGTGACAAAATGAAAGCCTCCGGCAAAACACCCACAAGGGAGGAGTTGAAGAAAAGCCTCGAAGGTAACCTGTGCAGATGCACGGGTTACGTGAAAATAATTGATGCCGCTGAGGCGGTTTACGATGATCAACCATCCTAAGAAACGTGCGCAAAATAAGATGTGTGTTTTTTCGGCGGCTTCGCCGCCGAAAAAAACACACCCTTGTTCTTTTTGAGGCCGCCGGAGGCGGCCTCAAAAAGAACATCTTATTTCGAACACGTTCCTAATTCTAATAAAATGAAAAAGGAACTAAAATACATCGGGAAAGCTGCCCGGAAGTTGGACGGTAAAGAAAGAGTGACAGGGCAGGCAGTTTACGGCCACGACATCGAACTGCCAGGAATGCTCCATGCAACCATATTAAGAACCAAGTATCCCTGCGCTGAAATTTTGTCCATAGATACCTCCAAAGCGATGGCATTGGAAGGCGTGGAATGCATCATCACTGCCAATGACATTGACGTCAACAACATCAGCTATAAACGGGACCACCCCATCCTTAAAAAAGGAACGGTGAACTGTGAGCGGGACGAGATTGCGGCAGTCGCCGCCCGCACCAAAGAAATTGCAGACAAAGCCGTTCAGCTTATCGAAGTGAAATACAAGGTGAAGCAGGGCATATTCGACCCATTCGAAGCCTTACTTGAATCGGCCCCCCGAATCAATGAATTTGGAAAAGGCCAGGAACAGTTTGGCAATAAAAACATTGCCGAGGCTTTCCATTACGAACACGGCGACCTGGAAACAGAAAAAGCCAAAAGCAAAGTCATCATCAAAAGAAGGTACACCCTGCCCAGAGTTACGCATACCTGCATGGCCACGAGCAACATTACAGCGGAGTACTCGAATCTGAACGGACGATTGACCCTGTGGTCCTCTACCCAGGTACCGTTTCTTTACCAAAGAGATGTGGCCCATGCCTTGAAGATGGACCCGTCAAAAATCAGGATTATTCAGCCGGTAATCGGGGGTGGTTTTGGCAGCAAGCTCGACATGCTCCCTTTCGAGCCTATTTGCGCCTTATTGGCCATGAAGTCAGGCAAGCCAGTTCAGTTGCTCTATTCAAGAGAAGAAGAGTTCATCGCTTCACCCACCAGACAAGCCATGGTTATTGATTTAACTACCGGCGCCAGTGAGAATGGAAAATTTACCTTTAGAGAGGTTGACATTATTACTGATAACGGAGCCTATACTTCATGGGGGGCCACCACGCCCTTTGTGATGATGCAAACTTTTTCATCCTTGTACCAGATACCGGCTTGCAAGTTCGTCTCCCGTGCCGTTTACACCAATAACCCCTTTGCAGGATCTTTCAGAGGATATGGAAATCCACAAGCTACGTTTTCGCTCGAACGCAATATAGACGTAATGGCCGAAGAGCTGGGCATGGACAAGGCAGAAATCAGGTTGTTGAATGCCAACTACAAAGGGGAGGTTACTGGCCAGGGGCTACACTATAAAAGCTGCGGGGCCGCTCCTGCCTTAGAGACCGTTATTGAAAAAAGCCAATACCATAAAAAAGCGAGGGCACCGAAAAAAGGAAGATATAGAAGAGGAATTGGCCTGGCTTCCATGCTGCACGTTGGTGGTGGCGCCAAGATTTACCGCTCTGATGGCTGCGGAACCACCCTAAAGCTGGACGATTATGGCTACCTTACCATTATCACGGGATCCAATGAAATCGGGCAGGGTTCCGAAACAGTATTGGCAATGATTGCCATGGAAGAGTTGGGGATTGAAAGAGACAAAATCAAAGTGATAAACTCGGATACGGATGTCAAGCCCTGGGATGTGGGGGTGCATGCTTCGCGTACGAGTTTTGTTGCTGGAAACTCTATGCTTGGAGCTATCAAGTTGTTAAAGGAGAAACTCACCAAAAAAGCATCTGAACTCCTCGATGTAGCCGCCTGTGATTTTGTTTATGAAAATGGCATGATGAGGTTCAACGAAAAAGAGATTAAAATAGACAAGGTGGTCCGGGAGATGCATTTTACCCCCCCTCACGAATTGTGCGAAGTCAACTACTTTTACGAGCCACCCAGTCAATTCCAGGATAAGCAATTTAAAGGAGACGTTTCCGCCAGTTATGCTTTTGCTTCCCAGGCGATAGAAGTTGAGGTAGATACTGCTACCGGAGTGGTGCACGTGCTCGACGCTTATGTCTCACAAGATGTTGGAAGGGTATTAAATCCCATCGGGTTGCAGGGCCAGATTGAGGGAGGGTTAGCCACAGGAATAGGATATGCCCTGACCGAAGAAATGATATACGAACAGGGGTATTTAAAAAACCCAAACTTTCATGGCTATAAGCTGCTGACCACCACCGACATGCCTGGTGTCCATTTCTACCCGATAGAATCAGGTGACGAAGAAGGGCCTTATGGAGCTAAAGGAGCAAGTGAAGCTCCACTGATTCCTACTGCCGCCGCCATTGCCAATGCCGTTGCAAATGCCATTGGGGTTCAGTTTTTCTCATTGCCCGTTACAGCGGAAAAGGTTCTCCTTGCATTAAAAGAAAAACAAAAAACAATCCTTGTTCATTAAGGAATGATTAAAAAATAACTTCTCACTTTCGAGCGGGCGGGTTTTGAAACCCGCCGGTTTAGAAAGTAATAGAATGGCGGGTTTTGAAACCCGCCGGTTTAGAAAGTAATAGAATGGCGGGTTTCAAAACCCGCCCACTCAAGACCAACCCTGAGAAGTTATTTTTTCAACGTTACTAAAGCAAAAAATTATGGACTTTGAAGTCATCACACCAAAAACAAAGGGTGAATTGTTGGCGGCTATTACAGAAAACCAGGGCAGGCGTTTCAGGTTCGGAGCCGGTTACACCGATTTGATTAACGACTTCCAGCTTCATCCCGAAGCGGGTTTAACGGTCATTAATATTGCTCAGATTCAGGAACAATCATTCAGGGCTATTTCTGATAAAGGTAGCTGTTATGAATTGGGGGCGCTGGTTACC
>SCUG01000754.1 GCA_004297645.1 Saprospiraceae bacterium
TTTTCAAAAAACCTGGAAAAAAGCCGATGGCGATTTCAAGACAGAAACCATCTATCTACACAAGGCTATCGCCGAAAAATTTCTCTCTGATACCAAGACAAGTGTAAATAGGTTGGTGGGAACAAGAAATGGCAACAAGTTGGATTGCCGTATTGAAAACCTCGTGTATCGCTCCCGTGCTGTTGCCAGCCGGAAACGAAGAACAAGCAGCAAAACCGGATTTACCGGGGTGTACCAGGAGAACAATCGCTACCGGGCGGTTATTTCCATTGATCGGAAATCCATCCACATCGGCATGTTCAATACGCCGGAAGAAGCTGCCGTGGCTTACAACAAAAAATCCAGAGAAATTTTCGGGGACAACGGAAAGCTAAATGTCATCAGGCAGGGATACATGAACGGCTTCGGGAAAGAAGCGTGAACCTAAACAGCAAGTAATGTATTCCCAGCGTTCGATTCGATGAGTGATAGACTTTCCAGGTTTTAAAACCTGGAAAGTCTCGCTGGGAAATGTAGCTCCTTACTCCCTTAGTTTTTCTTGAATACGCCGGACCATAGAGACGGCAAACGCCCTTGTCACGAAGCGTGGAAGCAATGCAGTCAGTTTGTTCTGGAACCCCTGAATGGCGACAGGCTTGCCGGCCTGCATGGCAATGTAGCCATAGAGTGCCACGGCCTGCGGGCTAATGGTGCGGAAATTAATGCGGCTTTCTTTGGAGCCTGAAAGCTGGGCTGCCTTGCCCTGAAAACCTGTTTTGGTGACGCCGGGGCAAAACACCGTGATGGTGACGCCGGTTCCCTTCACCTCGTTGGCCAAGGCTTCGGAGAAGCTGAGAATGTACGCCTTGGTGGCGTAATAAACGGCCATCAGCGGCCCCGGCTGGAAAGCGGCAAGCGAAGAAACGTTCATAATGCTGCCGCTCTTTTTCTCCAGCATATCCTTCAGAATCAGTTTGGTCAAATGCGTCAGTGTGAGCACGTGCAGTTGAATCATGGCCTCCTCCGCCTGCCAGTTTGTTTTTGAAAAAAAGCCGGACAGACCAAACCCTGCATTATTTATCAAAACTTCAATTTCCCTTCCCTTCACCGCTGCATAAATTTTCGTGGCAACCTGCGGCGTGCTAAGGTCATGATGCAAAATATCCACATTGACGCCGTACTTTGCTTCCAGGATTTCCTTTGCCTCGCCGAGCTTGTTCCCGTCAATATCCACCAAAATTAAATCGAAAGAATCGCGGGCCAATAAATGCGAAAACTCAAGGCCAAGGCCCGATGCGGCACCCGTCACCAAAGCTGCTTTTTTCAATGTTTACTGTGATTTGTCAACGTGGATTATACAGCTAAGTAACGTTGAAAAAATAACTTCTCAGGGTTGGTCTTGAGCGGGCGGGTTTTGAAACCCGCCATTCTATTACTTTCTAAACCGGCGGGTTTCAAAACCCGCCCGCTCGAAAGTGAGAA
>SCUG01000755.1 GCA_004297645.1 Saprospiraceae bacterium
AACCGCACCGAAAGCAGAGGCAGCCCTTCGGGCAAAGCCGTCGAAAATCAGAAAAGCAAGGAGGGGAAGCCCTGTGGGGAATTTCAGAGAGGGCTATGCGCCCGCACCGGCCATTTTTAACGGCAAAACGGTAACAAAAAAATAAGTGCTTAACAAAAGTGTGGGGTAACGTATCGCCGAACTCCAGTTCGGCGTAGCAACAACCTGCCGCACAGGGGTTGTTCGGGCAGTACGTTGCCCCCCATAAATTTGTTACACACTCAAATGAATCCTGGATAGGGTAAAACTTTTTTTTGATGCAAACTTTTTGAAAGGGAATGACCTATATTTGCGCTCGCTTTTGGAAGAGCATAATTATGGCGCGGTAGCTCAGCTGGTTAGAGCGTGTGATTCATAATCACAAGGTCGGCGGTTCAAGCCCGCCTCGCGCTACAAAAAAAGTCTTTTGACGTTAGTGTGGTAAAAGGTTTTTTCATTTCGTCAGGTCTGCTTGATACCTTTCTCTCGTTTACTTTGCCTTTCTATTCGGTGTAAAGTTTCGTCCATCATTTGCAAAATGGATTTGAGACTGTTCGTAATTTCTTCACCGGAATTGAAGCTTAAATCCAAGCTGTTTTCACTGGGGAAAAATTTGATGCACCCTGCATTGGACGGCTTTTTGGTGCAGGCCCTTTTTAAAGATTGGCGTTTTCATTTCCCGTCAACCAGGGAAGATGTTAGTTTTGCGCCTCTTTAAAATACATCCCTTTCTTATGCAATTAACCGAGCCGGAAATAACCGCAAAAACTGCTGTGCAACTTGGCCTGTCAAAAGAAGAATTTGACAAAATTAAGGAAGTGATGGGCAGGACGCCCAATTTCACTGAACTGAGCATTTATTCCGTGATGTGGTCAGAGCATTGCTCGTATAAGAATTCTATCAGTTTGCTGAAAACCCTCCCAAGAGAAGGAAAGCGGCTGTTGGTGGAGGCTGGCGAAGAAAACGCCGGGCTTGTGGACATAGGAGACGGTTTAGCTTGTGCATTTAAAATCGAAAGCCACAATCACCCTTCGGCTATTGAGCCATACCAGGGCGCCGCCACCGGAGTTGGAGGCATTCACCGCGATATTTTTACAATGGGGGCCAGGCCAATTGCCTCCCTGAATTCTCTGCGTTTCGGCAATCCGGATTTAAAACACACCAAAAATCTCGTGGAAGGTGTGGTCAAAGGTATCGGCGACTACGGCAACTGCTTTGGCGTACCTGTGGTAGCAGGGGAGGTGTATTTCAACGATTGTTACAACCAGAATATCCTTGTCAATGCTATGTCGGTAGGTGTGGTCAAACAGGGTGAAACGGTTTCGGCATCTGCCGATGGCCCAGGCAATCTGGTGTTCATCGTAGGCTCCCGTACCGGGAAGGACGGCATGCACGGCGCCACATTCGCCTCGGCTGACTTACATTCGGAAAGCAGGGAGGACTTGCCAGCCGTGCAGGTGGGCGACCCCTTTCAGGAAAAACTATTGCTCGAAGCGACGTTGGAAGCAATAAAAACAGGTGCAGTAGTAGGAATGCAGGATATGGGCGCTGCGGGCATCACCTGCTCCACCTCCGAGATGAGCGCCAAATCGAAAACGGGCATGGTCATTCACCTTGATAAGGTGCCTACCCGTCAAGACAATATGATGCCTTGGGAAATATTGCTATCGGAAAGCCAGGAGCGGATGCTTATCGTGGGGAAAGCGGGCGAGGAGCAGGCACTTTTCGAAGTGTTTGAAAAATGGGACCTCGAGTGTGTACAAATAGGCGAAGTGACTGATACGGGTATGTTGGAGTTTTATTTTAAGGGTGAAAAAGTGGCGGAGGTAAATGCCTGGTCCCTTGTATTGGGGGGCGGTGCCCCGGTTTACGAGCGCCCAATCTCCAAACCGGCTTATTTTTCTGAAATAAAAAAATTCAACCTGAATAAGGTGAACGTACCTAAAGATATCAGAGCTGCCGCCAAAAAGCTTTTCGCTTCGCCCAACCTCGCTTCCAAACGGTGGGTGTACGAACAATACGACAGCATGGTCAGAACCAACAATCTCTCTACCAATGCCCCGTCGGATGCTGCTATTGTGCGGGTGGAGGGAACAGTGAAATCGCTCGCCGTTACAGTGGACTGCAATGCCAGCTATGTTTACGCCGACCCGTATGTTGGGGCCATGATAGCGGTTGCGGAAGCTGCCCGTAACATCGTATGCACCGGGGCAGTGCCCGTAGCCATCACCAATTGCCTGAATTTTGGGAACCCCTATAACCCGGAGGTATATTACCAGTTTGTCAACGTTATACACGGCATGGGCGAGGCCTGCCGTAAATTTGGCACCCCGGTGACGGGTGGCAATGTGAGTTTTTACAACCAGTCGGTGATAGGAGACAAAACGGAACCGGTGTACCCGACTCCGGTCATCGGGATGCTCGGTATTTTGGAAAAGCCCGAACATCATACTACCCTTGATTTTAAATCGGAGGGCGATGCCATTTTCATGCTCGGTAATTCTTATAACGACATTGGAAGCTCGGAATACCTGAACGTCATTCACGGTATCCATCATTCGCCGGTGCCCACTTTCGACCTTCACGAAGAATATGACATACAGCAGCATGTGAAGCGTCTCATCCATGGAAAGCACGTACGTTCGGCACATGATGTCTCTGATGGCGGGCTATTTACGGCGCTCATGGAATGTGCCATTGCCGGGGGCCTCGGGTTCAACATAGAGACGGTGGAGACTTTCCGAAAAGACTGTTTTCTGTTTGGCGAAAGCCAGAGCCGCATCCTCCTCACCATCGCTCCGGAGCAGGAAGATGCCATCCAAAACTATTTAATTAGCAATAATGTTTCCTTCACTAAACTTGGCGAAGTTTTTGGCACCGAGGTGCTCATTGATGACGAAAATTTTGGAAGCGTCGAGGAGTGGAAATCTTTGTACGATAACACTTTGGGCGAAAGACTGGAACACAGAAATGGATTTTAACTGACAAATTCCCTACGAGTATGAAAAGCATCTTTTTTACCTTAACGATTCTAAGTTCTGTTTTTTTCGCAACCAGTTGCGGCTCTGATTTTGGCGGTGGCAAAGGCCTAACCATTCAGGGAACAATTACCAATGGCGGCAGCATGCAAGTCTATCTCGACAAAGCCGGCGTGAACCCTCAAAGTGCAAACCTCGTCGTGGGCAAGGCCGATGCGGATGCGAATGGCCATTTTGAGCTCAAGTTCCCGGAGTCTTTATCTGAAGGTTTGTACAGGTTGAGAGTAGGCGAACAAAAAGTCAATCTTGTGCTCGACGGGAAGGAGCGCAAAGTCGAATTGAGTGGAGACCTTGCCACGCTAAATAATTATGATTATCAGGTGAGCGGCTCCCAATGCTCCGAAACGCTTTTATCCATCATCAAGAGCTTCATTGCCAAACAACCAAATTCCACGGACATACAAACCGTGGTGGACACCACTTCCAATGCGCTTGTTGCCATGAACATCGCCCTGCTCACGTTGGGTAATAACCCGAACTTCGCCACCATCCATCAGAAGGCCATTGCAAAATTAGAAGCGCAATATCCGGGGTCAGCCTACAACCAGGATTACAAATCCTATTGTGATGCCATCCAGAAAGCGGCCATGAATCCCGGCGGCCAGGGTCAATATTCGTTGGTGGAGGAATCGAACCGCCAGCCTGCTCCAGATATATCGCTGCCAAGCCCCAGTGGCAAGAAATACGCGCTTTCCGACCTTAAAGGAAAAGTGGTACTCTTGGATTTCTGGGCGAGTTGGTGCCGTCCCTGCCGCAGAGAGAATCCCAACGTAGTGGCAGTTTACAACAAATACAAAGACCGGGGCTTTACCGTTTTTAGCGTTTCGCTCGACGGCGTGGACAGTCAGCAGGCAGCACGCTACCAAAACAATCCCGCACAGATTGCAGAAGCATCGAATCAGGCCAAAATGAGTTGGAAAAATGCTATAGAACAAGATGGATTAACGTGGGATTATCACGTGAGCGACTTGAAAAAATGGGACTGCGCACCGGCAAGAGCTTACGGTGTTTCGAGCATTCCGAGCGCCTTTATAATTGACAAAGAAGGCCGCATAGCGGCGGTAAATGTCCGAGGGGCCGCACAAATCGAGGAGGTGCTGCTCAAGCTCCTCTAAACCAAAAAGGGATGCGGTTTAAGGCCGCATCCCTTTTTTAGTCCTTTCCGAAGCTATTCGTTTTGCATTGAGTAAAGTAATACCTGTTGCGTGCTAAAAAACTTACCCACCCATGTCACTCATTGTAATAAACACGCTGAATGTACATGCCTTCACATCTGGAGATTTAACGGAAATACGCGAGCTTTTGCATCCGCAGAAAGGCGGGCCGTCTTTACCTTACAGTTTAGCCTATGGCACCCTGAAGGAGGGCAAATCGTCAGCCCCGCACCGTCTCCTGCGCAACAAAGAGGTGTATTACATTTTATCGGGAACGGCCCGGCTTCGGGCAGATGGCACTGTGCACGACCTGAAAATGGGCGATTGTTTTTGCATTCCTGAAAATGCGTTACAAAGCATTGAGAACGCAGGCAAGGAGGAGTTGCAGTTTTTGTGCATCGTATCGCCACCCTGGAGGGCAGAAGATGAGGACATTTCGGGCAGGTAATGTAGAGGGCAGGTTGCAGTTTTATGGGTTTCCTTTCTACCTTTGCGACGCTTATGAAAATTCTCATCCTCGCCAAAAAATTTCCATATCCATTGCGAGAGGGCGAACCCATCGCCATCACTTATCTCAGCCGCTCCCTGCACGAGTTAGGTGCATCGCTCACTTTGCTGGCCATGAATACCACGAAGGCGTTTTTCCCAATGGAAAAATTGCCCGCTACCTATGACCATTTCGAGCAAATACATTCCGTCACCGTAGATAACAGGATTTCAATTTTGGGTGCTTTGAAAAGCCTGATTCATGGCGATTCCTACATTCTGTCGCGGTTCAATTCCCCCGAATTTGCCGCCAGGCTAAAAAACCTTTTGACTACCCAGGCCTTTGACATTGTGCAAATAGAGACGCCATATCTGGCGCAGTATATCCCGCTCATCCGGCAGTATTCGCAGGCTAAGATTGCCATGCGATCACACAACGTCGAGCACGAAATATGGCAGCGGGTGGCCCGGAATACCCGCTCGTTTTTAAAAAAATGGTACCTCCGGCAACAGAATGCTTCGCTGAAAAAGTTTGAAATAGACAGCCTTGAGCTTTACGACATTTTGGTGGCGATTACACAAAGAGACCTCGGCGTTTTCAAAAAACTTGGCTATCGCCACGCATCGGTGGTAGCCCCGGTAGGCATTCATGCAGAGGACTACCGGCCCGGCCTCAGTGCCTTTTCCCATGAACCATCCCTCGCGTTCATTGGTGCACTGGATTGGATGCCCAATCAGGAAGGCGTGGCTTGGCTGCTCGATGAGGTATGGCCTGCGTTGGGGGTAGAATTCCCAACTTTGCGCCTCGAAATAGCGGGGAAAAATACGCCGGGCTGGTTGCGGAAAAAGCAGACCGGGGCTGTAATTTTTTTAGGCGAAGTTGAAAGTGCAGTGGATTTTATCAACAGCCACCAGATATTGGTGGCCCCTTTGTTTTCGGGTAGTGGCATCAAGGTGAAAGTGCTCGAAGGTATGGCGTTGGGTCGTGTGGTCATCACCACACCTATCGGCGCCGAGGGTATCCCGGCAACGCATGGAGAGCATTTTCTCATCACCAAAACCCCGGCTGAGTTTCACCATGCCGTGAAATTTTGCATCGAAAACCCGGTTCGGGTTTTACAGATTTCAACAAAAGCAAGGCAATTCATCAAAGACCATTTTGATAGCCGGGCTATTGCAACGCGGGTGTTGGACAGTTATAAAAAAATAACCTCGGCGGGATGAAAATATTGGTGTTGGCATCGAGGTTTCCATATCCCCTCGAAAAGGGGGACAAGTTGCGGATGTATTTCCAAATCCGGGAGCTTTCGAAGTACCACGACATCGTGCTTTGTGCCCTGACTGAGGAGGAGGTTTCTAATAAAGACAAGGCACAACTCGAGCCTTTTTGTTCTGCAATTTACATACTCCCCCTCCGGAAAGTGCGGATTTTTCTGAACCTGTTTAAGGCATTATTTAACCGGCAGCCCTTTCAGGTCGCTTATTTTTTCGATGCCCGCCTGCGGCGGAAAATTCACAGGGTGATAGAGCAGGAGAAACCCGGTCATATTTATTGCCAGCTCATTCGCACCGCCGGATTCGCGCGGGACATCCCTATTCCGAAGACGCTCGATTACATGGATAATTTTTCGGCCTGGACGGGCAAAATTGCCAGGCAGATATCGTTCCCCGCTAATTTGTTTTGGCGCTGGGAGTCGCGTAAGGTAGCTGCCTTTGAGCAAGCTGTTTTTCCACATTTCGACCACCACACTATTATTTCAAAACAGGATCGTGATGCGCTTGGGTTTGATGGAAAGAACGCCATCCACTGTGTACCAAATGGCGTAGATACCGAATTTTTTCAGCCAATTTGTAAGCCAGAGATGCGCCGGTACAACATTGCTTTCGCTGGAAACATGGGGTATTACAACAACGTAAAAGCAGCAGTCATGCTGGTGAATGATATAATGCCCCTTGTTTGGGAGGTGAGGCCCGGTGCCAGCGTATTACTGGCAGGGGCCAGACCGTCAGCCGGAGTGCTCCGTCTTGTTCAATCCAATGTGAGGGTTTCTGGATGGCTGGATGACATTCGGGATGCCTACGCCTCCGCTGCTATATTTGTGGCACCCATCTTATTGGCCGTAGGCCTTCAGAACAAAATTCTGGAAGCCATGTCGATGGGACTACCTTGCATCACCACCTCCAGAATTAACGAGGCCGTGGGAGCAACGCCTGGCGAAGAAATTCTGCTGGCGGACGAAGCATCGGGGTTTGCAGCTCACATATTAGCGCTCATAGACGATGAGCCTGAGCGCCGTCGTTTGGGCGTTGCCGGCCAATCTTTTGTGCGCAAAAACTTTAGCTGGCAGCAGGCTGTTCAACAACTCAATGATTTAATAACTGAGCGGGAATGAGGATTCTCGCATAAAACTTCAACATGAAAAACTTCAAACTCCTTCTACTATTATCTTTACTACTGCCCGTTTTGGGCTGCCACAAAAATGCCACGGGCCAAAAGAACAACACTGGCACTGAGAGCAGCGCCGGCCAGGACGACGAAAACATGCTCCGTGATGAAATTTTCGTCATTCATGACGAAGCCATGCCCAGAATGGGTGAAATTCACAAGCTAAAAAAACAACTTCATGATATTTCGAGGAATGGTGCCGTGACCATAGACAGTACCACCCGCCAAAAAATAACCCGGGTTTTGGTTCAGTTAGACGAAGCTGACGAGGGTATGATGGCCTGGATGGAGGCTTTTACTCAGCCCGGCACTTTGCGGCAAGAGAAGTCACACGACGAAATAATGGCCTATCTGAAGCAAGAAAAAGAAAAAGCGAATAAAGTGAAGCAAAACATTTTTTCAAGCATTGATGCAGCCACTGGGTTATTGAAAGAACTCAAAAATTAACGTGGCGAATC
>SCUG01000756.1 GCA_004297645.1 Saprospiraceae bacterium
ATTTGGTTCTGGCTGCATCCCGATTACCCGGATGGCTAAAGTTTAATAGCAAATGTCAAATGGACAAAACCTGGCGTTCAAAAGTATAGCAGGGGTGGGTTAAAAAATTGGAGTTACTGGTTTATTACATTGAAAAAAATCCTTCATGGTGTAGCCCGTGATCGCAGCAATTGCTGCAAAAATTCCAACCCAAAGGACAACCTTTTCCCAACTCCATTTTTTTACTAAACTGTGGGCATCTTCAGGTAATTGTTCAATCATATCCAAGGCTGCGGTATTAATACGGTTCAATTCTAAATCCAAATCAATGTTAGTGCTGGTGCCTCCATGCTTGTCTCGTAGATATTTTTGATAACGGGCTGAAAGAGCTAAAACTTGGTTGTGCAAATCACTATACAGATAGTGCAAGGGAAGTAAGTTGCTTGACGACTTGATTGGTTTTGCCTCCTGCAATCAGGTTGCGAAGATTAGCATTGGTAGTCATGCTTAATAGGATTGGGCAAATGCAATAATAAGCCGTTTTTACCATAAATTCCAGGGTCTGAAGGCTTCAGCTAGCAAAGTTCATCTCAATTCCCTACGGCGCCAATATCTTCAACGCCCTTTTCAAAATCCCGAATTGCACCGGCGCCTCACCCAGAAACTCCCCATCGGCCTCCACCAAAACATTTTTTCCTTCCACTAAAATATCTTCCGCCTGATGCAGCGAAACTGCTGGGTGCAGCCCGATTTGGCTGGTATAAAATAGTGGCGTGATGAGCAGCACCTCCAGCTTGGTCACTTTTTTCACCAGCGTCAGTGCCAGCTTGCCGTCGTTGGTGATGGCCTGCGGCACGAGCCGGAGGCCGCCGCCGGAGTAGCGGCAGATGCCCACGTTGATGGTGTACAGAAAATCTTCTACCGTTTGGCCATCGAAAGTTACCCGGATTTTCGGGATAGTGAACTGGAACAGGCAGCGGAAGATGAGCAACAGGTAAAAGAACTTATTGGCCATCTTCGCTCCCTGTGCTTCGGCTTTTTTTGCAACGAAAGCGTCGTAAGAAAGCCCTGCCACATTGATGAACCAGCGTTTTTCAAGTTGGCCGTTTTTGTAAAAGGTGAGCCAGCCCACGTCCTGAAATGTCGTTTTACCGTGTTGAAAAAAATGGAGCCAGCGACCGAAATCCTTGGGGATGCGATGCTCTTTCACCCAGTCGTTTCCGGTGCCGATGGGCAGCAAGGTAAAAGTAACTTCTTCGGGTGGGCAGGTAGTCTGTTGAAAAATGCCGTTCACCACCTCGTGCGCCGTGCCGTCGCCGCCAACGGCGGCGAGATGGCGGCAGCCCTGTTGCACCGCCTCTTTGGCCAGTGCGATGGCGTGGCGTTTTTCTTGGGTGAAAACCACGTCGAAAGCGATGCCCGCCATTTTCAATGCCCGCTCGATTTGTGGCCATTGCTCGCTAACTTTACCGCCGCCGGCCACAGGGTTGGCGATGAAGCGCCAGGTTGTGCCTGATTGGTTTTTCATTTTGTCGACTTAGCTGGTGCCAATGTGGTTTTTAACCTTTAAAGTTGGCTCATGTAGGTTTAACGTGAAAGTTGAGGGCTTTTGGGGGCGTTCCGCCCCCAAGCCCCCTTTGCACAACCTGCCCCGTGCCAAAGGCCGGGGAAATCTCCTAAACTCTCATCAACCTCTTATGAAGAACCTTTGGAGCCAAATAACAGGCCTGTTCAAGACAGTGGAAGAAAGTTCATCTTCCAACCCCGTCATCCACGAACTCATCGAGCGGGGGGCGGAGGAACTGGCGCTTTACGAGGGCTGGAAATGCTCCTTAGTCTGCCGTCGTCTCACCGAATGGCTGTGGCACCAATACGGCATCTGGCAGGCACTCCCCGGCGAGGTGGACGAAACGATAGACTTCCTCGACACACCATCTTGCAAAGGCTTTGCCGTACATTTTCACAAAACGAACTACTCCCGCCGCGATGCGCGCCACCTCTTCGACTACCTCAAAGAGCGGGTGCTCACGCTGCCATACCGCTGCCAAATATCCGACACCCGCACCTATTCGCAAAAAGATTGGGTGGAAACGGTGGAGCGCCACTACCTCAAACCGAAACCCGGTTTTGCGGAGCCTTCCAAACTCAATCAGCGTTTCGGCAATGTGACCATCGAACTGACGCTCCGCAATGATGCCGTTCATAACCTCAAATTCCGGGCAACGAGCTATAACGACCACCTCTACGCCAGCGCTGAAGATTTTAAAGATTTGATGCAAGCGGTTCTGGAGTGATAAAGTGAGAGGGGTGGATTCCTTTTTTATCTTTGCCCATCTGTTGAGAAAAAATGGGTTTCATCATTTTGGAACGTTGCCTCCTCCCTGCTGCAACCCGAAATCCGAAATCCGAATTACGAAATCAAAATGTATCCAGACCTATCCTACCTTTTCCACGACCTGTTCGGCACGCAGCCAGACAACTGGACTTCTGTGTTCAAGACCTTCGGCATGATGCTCGTCATCGCTATTTTGACGGCGGCCTGGTTTTTTTACATTGAACTGAAGCGCAAAGCAAAAGAGGGGCTTTACCAGCCTTCTAAAGTAAAAGTGGTGACGGGCGAACCGGCCACCATGTGGGAGCTGGCGTCCAACGCCATCTTCGGTTTTTTGGTGGGCTTCAAAGTGGTGTATATCGTGCAGCATTTTCAGGAGTTCAAGGGCGATGCGGCGGGGGTGCTCCTCTCCGCTAAAGGCAGTTTTCTGGCGGGGTTGGCATTTGCAGCGGTGTTTGCCGCCATGCGTTGGTGGGAGAAGAAAAAACAGGCACTACCCAAGCCCAGGGTGCAGGTCATTGACGTTTATCCCCACGACCGCATAGGCGACCTGACCGTCACGGCAGCTATCACGGGCATCCTCGGTGCCAAGATTTTTGCCATCCTCGAAGCACCAGCCGGGTTTATGGCCGACCCCTTCGGCACCTTCTTTTCCGGCAGCGGATTGGCCATTTACGGCGGCCTCATCTGTGGCTACCTCGGCGTCACCTGGTACCTTAAGCGCCACCACATCCCCTTTTGGCCGACGGCCGATGCCGTAGCACCAGCGCTTATAATTTCTTATGGTGTGGGCCGCATCGGTTGCATGATGGCCGGCGACGGCGACTGGGGCATCACGGCAGCCCCGCAGCCCGGTTGGTGGTTCCTGCCCGACTGGATTTGGTCGTTCGATTTCCCCCAAAATGTAAACCGTGACGGCATCCCCATCGAGGGCTGCCAGTGGATATATTGCAACCGGCTCGAAAACCCCGTCTATCCTACGCCGCTTTACGAAATCTTCGCTTCTTTTCTCATCGGCGGCATCTTGTGGGGCCTTCGCAAACGCCTCACCATTCCCGGCATGTTGTTTTTCGTGTACCTCATCCTCAACGGCTTCGAGCGCTTTTGGATAGAAAAAATCAGAGTTAATGTAAAATACGAATGGATGCCGCTTCAGCCAACGCAGGCAGAAATTATTGCAGCGCTGTTTTTCTTAGTGGGCATCGTGGGAGTAGTGTGGTTGTGGAAGCGAAATGGGAAAAAAAATCCCCGGCAGGCCTGAGAAAATTGGCAGTGTAATTAGTTGGGTTCTGAAGTGAAAAGATTAGAAAGCCCGTCAGGGATTTCTAATCTTGGAATGGTACCCTGGCGGTATCCGTTCAATAAATTATGGTAGTTCCTTCGAGCGGCAGGGTTTTGAACCCTGCGTTTTCGTACCTGAAACGCAGGGTTCAAAACCCTGCCGCTCGAAATACCAGCATTTATTGACGGGATACGAAATATTCACTTTCAGGCAGCCTCCAACGGGATGATTACGATTGCAGCGTGGACAAATCATTCAACAATATCCGGACGTCCGCCAGAATGTGCGAGGCACATAAAAATTTACCTCCGCCGGCGAATCAATCCTGATTATTCTTAACTTCAAGCCTCCAAAGTGCGATCACGATAAAGTCAAATACCTTGAATCCGAATCTGGGTTTGAAGGAATCCAGCATATACATGGTTGGGATAAGAAACATCAGTGAACGGAGAGTTCTGTTGGCCACATCCCGCGCGGTTGGGTCTGAGGCGTTGTACTCCGCTCTTGTTGATTTTAAACGTAGAATAATAAACACAAAAAAATGGGATACAAGCACAAAGGCTTTGACATTTCAAAAGTGACCGTGATTGGAGCGGGGCAGATAGGCCCCGATATCTGCCTGCATTTTTCAAAAGTATTTTGGAAGGACCATGTCGGGTTCGTCCTCCTCGACATCTCCGAAGATGCGCTGGCAAATGCAAAAGGAAAGATAGAGCGCAAGATTGACAAGGGCCGGGAAACAGGGGCCTTCAAACCTGAGATGGCTGAAGCGATGAAGAACAGCATCACCTACACCACTGATTACGGCAATGCCGCTGGTTCGGACATCGTGTTAGAAGCAGCGACGGAAGATGAAAGGATAAAAGACCTCATCTTCAGGCAGGTGGAGGCCCAAACGGACGCTCATTGCCTGTTCTTCTCCAACTCCTCCCACATGAAACCGGAGGTCATTTTCAAGAACATCGCGGATAAAAAGCGGGCAATGGTCACGCACTATTTCTTCCCGGCGGAGCGAAATCCGGTAGTCGAGGTAGTGCCCGGCACGGATACCAGCCCCGTGTTGGTAAAGAATGTGATGAGCCTTTATGAGGCCATTGGCAAAGTGCCCATCGAAGTGAAAAGCAGCTACGGTTACGCCATAGACCCCATTTTCGAAGGGCTGTGCGAGCTGGCTATTCTTTGCTTAGAGAAAGGGTACGGCACCGTTAAGGAGATAGATATGATGGCGCAAAAAACATTGCACCAGGGCGTTGGCCCCTTCACCGCCCTGAACCTCACCGGCGGAAATCCCATCACCAATCACGGATTGGAGGAAATGCGTAAGACCCACATCCAATGGTTCCGCTCACCAAAGACATTGCAGGAACACACTGCATCGGAAAGCAAGTGGGACACGGCAAAAAGAGGCGGGCAGGTGGAAGTCGCTCCCGAAAAAGCCGCCATGCTCCGCAAACAGTTTTTGGGTGGTTACTTCGCTTTGGCAAGCTACATCATGGACCTGGGCATTTCCAATACAGATGACCTCGACATGGCCACGGAAATCGCATTGGTGATAGCGCCGCCTTTCTCCCTGATGAACAAGACCGGCATTGATGAAAGCTACAATTTAGTTCAGGAGTGGTGCAGGGAACACACTGATTTCCCTTTCCCAAAATCATTGGAGCAAGCCAAAGCTGCCGGCGGCTGGAAGATTTCCAATATCGTACGCTCCACACACGACAAAGTAGCAGTGCTCACCATTCGCAGGCCTCAGGTGCTCAATGCCCTGAATTTGCAAGTGCTCGCACAGTTGCAAGAAGAAGTGCAAATGGCCGAAGCTGACAGTGGCATAGAAGCCATTGTCATTACGGGTTTTGGCACAAAAGCTTTCGTATCGGGTGCCGATATAGGTATGCTGGCTTCATTGAAAACCCCGGAGGAAGGGTACGGCAATTCGCACAGCTTCCAGCAGTACCTTAATTACATAGAGCAATGCAAAAAACCCGTGGTGTGCGCCCTGAACGGCTTTGCCTTTGGAGGCGGCAATGAGCTGGCAATGTCTTGTACGGCCCGCATCGCTAAGAAAGGCTTGCCAGTAGCAGCCTGTCAGCCGGAAGTGAACTTAGGTTTTATCGCCGGTGCCGGCGGTACACAGCGTTTGCCTCGCCTTGTGGGCGTTGATGTCGCCGCAGAAATTCTCCGCACGGCCCGGCCGGTTTCCGGAAAAGAAGCCATAGCCATCGGCCTCGTTGACCGGGAGGCAACGGGCGACCTTATTGAAGATGCCGTCGTTTTTGCAAAAGAACTCGCTGCCGGAAAGGTCAGCCCCCACCTTCTCCCTAAAACTCCTTTGGGCGGTACATTTTCTCCCAAAAATATAGACACCGGCCATCTCAGTAAAAAGATTGACAGCATCCTCACGCGGGCAATTTATGAAGGCATCAACCTTACATTGCAAGAGGGGCTGGAGCTCGAATCCCGCCTTTTTGGCGAATGCCTGCTCACGGAAGACATGAAAATCGGGTTGGAAAATTTCATGAAAAACGGCCCGAAAATTAAAGCTGAATTTAAGCACAACTGATGAAGTATAAACTCGGCATAGACGTTGGCGGCACGTTCACCGATTTCTTCCTGGTGGGCGACGATGGATCCTCAGCGATGCACAAGACCCTCTCCACGCCACAGGATTCCTCCGTTGGATTCATTACTGGCATAAGAGAATTAGCGGAAAAATTGCGGCTGAAGGAGGCTGATTTCATAAAAGACATTGACACCATTGTACACGGTACAACGGTGGCCACCAACGCCTTGCTGACGCGGGGCGGGGCTAAAACCGCACTCGTTACCACCAAAGGGTTCCGCGATGCGCTGGAGATGCGCCGCGGTATCAGGGAAGAGCGGTACAACAACCATTACCAAAATGCAAAACCCATAGTGCCCCGGCAGCACCGCTATACGGTGGATGAGCGCACCGATGCCAAGGGCCAGGCATTGAAGCCGCTGGATACCACTGAACTCGATGCCATCGTCCGGAAAATCAAAAGCGGGCAAATCGAAGCGGTAGCTGTCTGCTTTATGAACTCCTACCTGAATAGCGAACATGAGAAACAGGCAACGGAATATCTCCGCCAGCAACTGCCCGGCCTGTTCATCTGCGGCTCTTATGAGGTACTGCCGTCGGTGCGTTTTTACGAAAGGGTGAGCACCACTTGCGTGAACGCCTACATCGGCGTGGTGGTAGAGCGTTACCTGAAATCGTTGCTCGGCAAACTCGAAGCGCTCAATTTTAAAGGCAAACTCCTCATCATGCAGAGCAACGGTGGAGTAGTGACGCCCGAAGTGGCGTGCAAGATTGCTGCGGTCACTGCCCTTTCCGGGCCGGCGGCGGCGCCCATTGCTGGCGCGTATTATGCCGGGCTGTTGGAGTACCACAATTGCATCACGATGGACATGGGCGGAACGAGTTTCGATGCCTCGTTAGTAGTGAACCGTCAATGCATCACCAGCACGGATTGCGAAATCAACCGCTACCGCATTGCCTTGCCTACCCTCGATATTATCACGATTGGCGCAGGCGGAGGCAGCATCGGCTGGATTGACAAAGGAGGCCTTCTGAGGATGGGGCCGCAAAGTGCAGGCTCGTTGCCCGGCCCAATAAGCTACGGCAGGGGCGGTGAGCAGCCCACTTGTACCGATGCCGACCTGCTCCTCGGCTACCTCGATCCCGATTTTTTTGCCGGAGGCAAATACAAATTGAATAAGCCGGAGGCAATCGCGCTGACCGCAAAAAACCTCGGCGAACCATTGGGCATGAGCGCCCATGAAGCCGCAGCGGGAATGTACCGCGTCATCAATATGAACATGGCGCAGGGAGTTCGGGAGGTGAGCGTCGAAAGAGGCTACGACCCGCGCGAGTTCCTCCTCATTTGTGCCGGGGGCGCAGGCTCTATCCATGCCGGGGAAATTTGCCGTGAGTTGGAGATCCCGATGTTCGTCATACCAAATGTGGCGTCCATCTTCTGCTCTGCGGGCATGCTGTTGGGCGACCTTAAACACGACTACGTGCGCTCGTACATGACCACACTTTCCGGTATGGACAAAAAACAATTCCTGAAGCTCTATGCCGAAATGAAGAATGAGGCCATCGCCACGCTCGTTGCCGAAGGCATCGCCAAAGACAAAATACAATACCGCCCCTCGCTCGACCTCCGCTATGTGGGGCAGTACCATGAGGTGCCGATGGAAGTCGCGATGGAAGAAATCCTGAACGTAGATTTAGAGGCCATTGCAGGAGCATTTCACACCGAACACAACCGGTTGTTCGGCTATGAACTCAGCCGGGAGGGCACGAGGCTGGAAGTCATCAATATCCGCCTGCGGGCCATCGGGGTCACCGAAAAACCACCCTCGCTTTCCAGTACGGCAGACGATGCGGCCACCTCGCTGGAATCGGCCATCAAAGGCCGGCGGCCTGCGTACATTCCTGAGACTGGCGAAATGCGGGAAGTGACGGTTTTCGATGGCGACAG
This sequence comes from Saprospiraceae bacterium, assembly GCA_004297645.1. Lineage (GTDB taxonomy): Bacteria > Bacteroidota > Bacteroidia > Chitinophagales > Saprospiraceae > UBA6168. The sequence continues at coordinate 8,102 of SCUG01000756.1, forward strand.
GCTCACGGGCCGGTTCAGCATCGAAGGCCCGGCCATCCTCGAACAGGTGAATACCACCGTCTTCCTGGGCGAAAGCTACAATTGCGAAACCGGCATCGGGGGCGCTTTCGTGGTGTACAACAAACACCTGATGCCCGGTGGGTTGAAACAACAATTCCGTACCAAAGAAATAACTGCACAATGACCAGCTTAAAAATTGATAAAATATTGCTTTCGATTTTCCAGCGTGCTTTCAAAAGCATTATCGATGAGATGAGTATTTCGCTGACGAAAACCACCCGTTCGCCCATTTTGTGCGAAGCGAAGGACTTTGTGACAGGCCTGTACGATGCACAGGGCAATATGTTGGAGCAGACCGAGAACCTGCCCATTCTTTCGTTCTCGCTGGGGCCTGTGTGCAAGGTGATTATCGAGCAGTACGGCGGCGACATCCACCCGGGCGATGTAGTGATGCACAACGATGTGTTCAGCATGGGCAACCAAAACAACGACGTGGCCATCTTCAAGCCGATTTTTGCCGAAGGAACGCTGGTGGGCTGGTCGGCGGCCAAAGGCCACCAGGCAGACATTGGCGGCGCCGTGCAGGGCGGCTACAACCCCAACGCCACGGAGGTCTGGCAGGAGGCACTCCGCATCCCGGCGGTAAAAATCTACGAAAAGGGCAAGCTGAGACAGGATGTGTGGAACCTGATTTTTGCCAACATCCGCCTGACGATGGTGCAGGAAGACATCAAGGCGCAGATAGGCGCCTGCTCGCTGGGAGAAAGGCGGCTGCAAGCCCTCGTGGAGAAGTACGGCATCGAGTGCTTTGAGGCCCACAAACTGGAATTGTTCAACAGCACGGAGATGATGATGAGGGCAGAGATTGCGGCCATCCCCAACGGCACATACACGGGCAGCAGCATGGTG
>SCUG01000072.1 GCA_004297645.1 Saprospiraceae bacterium
AAGATCTCATTCCCCAAGTCAACAATGTGGACATCGTGATGACACCGGATAAGAGCCTGTGGAGCCGTTGTATCGTGGTGGAAACCGCCAACAAAGATTACAACAACTTCGCTTTCAAGCCCGATGGCTCGCCTGTCACCACCGAAGGTGACCGCCTGCAGTTCGATGTGCGCGGGGCACCATCCGTAGGCAAAGATGACTCAGACGGCGACGGCCGCCCCGATGCCGACGGCACCGGCACCGGCATGGGCTGGTTTCCCGGCTACGCCATTGACGTGGAAACCGGCAAACGCCTGAATATCTTCTTCGGAGAAAACTCCGTGTACGACTTAGCCAACGGCTTCGAAGACAGCTACCTCGGTGCTAAACCAACAGGGCGCGACATGTTGTTCAATCCAAATTCACAAGTGCTTTTGGAAGGCAACGGCATTTCACCCTTCTCGCCGATGTTCCTCTATGCCGGCGGGCAGCACTTTGTCTATGTCACTTATGAAGATTATGACAGTTGCGCTTACCTGCGTAGCCGCCTCGACCCGGAAGTGGCACCACAAGCGCTCAAAAAAGTGCAGGGATTGCGGAGAATTACCTGGGCGGGATTCCCCATGATGCAAACAGGCACCAAGATGGAACCGCTCGGCAACGGCCCCACCGGCCTCATTCCGAACGAAGTGACGCTTAAACTCCGTGTGGACAACCCCTATGGTGTTGAAGTGGGCACTGGCGATTTCAACGGCTACCCGTCTTACCTCTTCAACATCGAGGGCAAACAGCATTCAGAGCTGGATGCCTTGGGTATCAACGAGGCTTTGGCCAAAATCAACGTCGTGCCCAATCCGTATTACGCCTTTTCCGACTACGAAGACAGCCGGTTGGCCACTGCGGTGAAAGTCACCAACCTGCCCGCCAAGTGCGTTGTGACCATTTATTCTTTGGACGGCAAGTTCATCCGCGAATACAACCGGGATGAACAGCCCGGCGCACCTAACGGAAATGCAATACCCAGCGCTCAGGTCATTCCCGACCTCGAATGGGATTTGAAAAACAGCAAGGGCATCCCCGTCGCAGCAGGAGTTTACCTCATTCACATAGATGCACCTGGCTATGGCGAGCGTACGCTCAAGTGGTTTGGAATCACGCGGCAATTCGACCCCACGGGGCTGTAACTTTCGATATTTGATGAAGGATATTTGATGCCGGGGCGGCAAATTCATCTCCGGCCCGGTGTCAAGTATCCAACATCGGGCATCCAAAAACTTCTAAAAGAAAAATTTATGAATAAGTCCTTATACTTCCTATTCTCATTGGCTTTAGTGGGCTTTTTCGCCACGAGGAGCCATGCCGGCAACCCTGACCGTCAGGGAGAAGCCGGAGCGCCCGAATTGCTGATGAACCCCTGGGCGAGAAGCTCTGGTCTTCACTCCATGACGACTTCCATGATAGCAGGGGTGGAAGCCATGCGCCTCAATATCGGTGGGCTTGTGCGGATAGATAAAACCGAAATTATCCTTGCCCATACGCAGTACCTCAAAGGCACTGATATTGGCATCAATGCGCTCGGCATTGCGCAGAAAATTGGCAAAAACAGCGTCTTGGGCATCAGCCTGATGTCCTTGGATTTTGGCGACATCCCCCGCACCACCACTACCCAGCCTGAAGGCACCGGCTCCACTTTTACGCCACGCTACTTCAATCTGGGATTGGGTTTCTCCCATATGTTTGAAAACAAAGTCTCCGTCGGGGTTTTGTTCAGAGCTGTCACCGAAGGCATTGAGGATGCCACCGCCACTGCCATGGCATTAGATGCCGGTGTGCAATATGTGTCGGGCGAGAAGGACAACTTCAAGTTTGGCATTTCTCTGCGCAACATTGGTTCCCGCATGCACTTCAGCGGGCAGGGCTTGTCTGAAAGCCTTACCATTACTGATTTCGACGGCATCCACGAGGTGACCATTGACCAGAGAGCTACGGCTTTCGAACTCCAGTCGGTGTTGAACATCGGCCTGTCTTACGACTTTTATTCTGGTGCCAATCACAGGATCACAGTAGTTGGCAACTATACCTCCAACGCCTTTTCGGAAGACCAAATCGGCGGGGGCATCGAGTATGCCTTCAAAGAATTGGTGATGATTAGAGGCGGCTACAAACTCGATTTTGGGCAGGTTGCCTCCAGCGAGATAGACACCTCGCCTCTGATGACAGGAATCGCCGGCGGGGTCACGCTGAACGTGCCTGTCAGCAAGAATGACAATGCTCCGAAAGTGGCTTTGGATTATGGGTATCAGACGACCAAGATTTATGATGGCAATCACCATTTCTCCGTTAGAATCACGCTGTAAAACCTGTACAGAGAGGTATGGAAATGACCTGGAAATTTAGTACCTTTCTATCTTTCATTTCAGGCTAATTTCCAATACATTTGCAAGAATTAAAAAAGTGAAGAACGTTCTCAATGTCGTAAGTTGAGGACGTTCTTCACTTTTTATCTTAGCGCCCTGCAACCAGGAAACCAGGCAGTTATTCCTTGCCGGGTTGCATGAAAAGAGGCTTTTTTCACGGAATTTTCCGGAATTTTAATACCAGCACCCTCCCGGTAAGCAGCCGGGCAGGTGGGGAAAACTTAGCCTAATGGCAGGCTGCTTAGAAATGGCTGCCATTTTTATCAAAGAGAATTAAATCGAAAATCATGGCAAATTTTACCTATCTGACACAGGAAGGGCATGACCGGTTAAGCGCAGAATTGGTCGAAATGAAAACCAATGGCCGCCTGCATGCTGCCAAGGCAATCGCAGAGGCCCGCGAAAAAGGAGACCTTTCGGAAAATGCAGAATACGATGCCGCCAAAAATGCGCAGGGCATGCTCGAAATGAAAATCAACGAGCTGGAGAAAGTGTTGGCCCATGCCCGCATCCTCGACGAAAGTTCCTTAGATACCTCCGCTGTGCGGCTGCTCACAAACGTGACCATTAAGAATGTGAAGAATGGTTTTCAGGTGACCTATAAGCTCGTCTCAGAATCGGAAGCCAACCTCAAAGAGAAAAAAATATCGGCAGGCTCGCCCATAGGTCGCGGGCTGTTGGGAAAAAAAGTGGGGGACGTGGCACAAATCACTACCCCGGCCGGCCCCATGGAGTTTGAAATACTCGACATCGCAATCTGACTTGCGGAACACGTGATTTTTTCAAAAAAACATTCCTCATGGCGAGCATTTTTACAAAAATCGTGAACGGTGAAATACCCTGCCATAAAGTGGCAGAAACGCCCGATTATCTGGCATTCCTCGATATAAGCCCGCTGGCAAAGGGACATACTTTAGTTATTCCCAAAAAAGAAACTGACTACCTTTTTGACATAGAGGATAACCTGTTGGCCGGGCTGATGCTCTTTGCTAAACGCGTCGCTGTTGCCTTGGACAAAACCATCGAATGCAAAAGAGTTGGCGTACTTGTGGTTGGCACCGAAGTGCCAC
>SCUG01000757.1 GCA_004297645.1 Saprospiraceae bacterium
GCCCCTGGCCCGCCTCCGGGCAATGCTGGGCCAAGCAGTTTGTCCCGCAGCATAGGACACAAAATCTTATTCGGTTATTTCAATGAACTTTTTTTTACCCCCCTTTTCGGAGGGGACTCACCGCTGGAGGCATGGATACAAAAGTTCTGGGCTACAGGTCGGCAGACTGGCCATTTCACCAGCATACCGGGCGATTCGTTGTGTTGCTTCCGGGCTTTTGTCTTCTAACAAATCGTAAACCTGAACCATACAGGCAATAGCCATTGCCCTGAAATTATCCAAGCCGGGAGCATTTTCTTTCGCATTAACTACTCGCTGATAAAGCGCATCCACATCCTTCCATGACTTACCCTCCGGCGCAAGCCAATAGTCCTGCAACTCACCTTCCGAGATAATCCGGGTAGATTCATCAGTACCCGATAACAAAACGGGACTGTTGTGGGTCTGTATAACACTCTCATCTTTACAACCAATTATAAAACAGACCATAAAAGTGAATAGGTAAATAATTGACGTTTTCATGTCGCTAAATTTTGGTGAATAGAATCAGATATTTGGACAACAATCTTTTTGGGCATCAAGACCAGCCATAGGGTCAGAAGAAACCCATTGCCAAACACCTTCATTTTGAACATAAAGCGAATTGGTCCCCCAAGTGCTTGCCGTTCCACTGCAACAACCTTGGCCTTCTCCGACATGATACGCCTAATTGTTTTTGCTGTTGCCATCAAGTGACAATACATCGCATTCGCAGCGTACATTTGCGGAAATGGCTGTTTGGGCAAGCAGGCCCCCAAAGGCCCAAGCGATAATGAATTTTCTCTTTTTCATAATGATTTCGTTTTAGCGGTTATTGGTAAAATAATGTTAGTACAAAGTAAAAAAAAAAAAACCACTTTGTCAAGTTGTGAGCCTCATTTTGTGGAGGTGATGCGCATGGTGCTGCTCAAGGGCAGCTCGTGGGCCGATGTCCGATATAATTTTCTGGTGATGATTGGCTTGGGTGTACTGATGAATGGGCTGGCGGTGTGGACGTACCGGAAGAGGGTGTAGCCGTCATGCAAGCTCTAAGTTCTAAAGAATAGGGCTATTCGGTGTTGGACCAAAAGGAAGAGTATTCTATTTCTTCGGCGCAACGTTTAACATAAGCATGATTATGAATGTCAATATTCCTTTGGTTGCTTGTTGTCATGGCCGACACCGATGACCGCGTGGCCGGCTATTACCTGAAAAGGGCCATACATTTTCTCGTCGAAGATGCCTGCAATGACCGGACGGGGGTAAAAAAGATGGGCGAGAAATAAACTGGCGGGAGGTTTTGTTCAATCCCGGAACTATGCCACCATTCGTTTTGGCACTGGTTGTGCAGCGTTCCGAAGCAATGAGACAACAACACGCCACCATCATGAATCCAATTCTGACTTACACAATTATTTTGAGCCTGCCTGTTTTGTTCCTGACTTCCGGTTACGAGAAAAGCCAGACGCCACTTACGGTAGGACAATACTGCAACTCCACCTATAATTTTTGCGTGAAATACCCGGAATCACTGTTGCCAGTGCGGAAGCTCCTGCCGGATGATAGCGGCATTGTTTTGCGAACGGAGGACGAACTGTCGGAAGTGAGGGTCAGCGCAGTTCCGGGTGCTCCGGCCATTGCGCCACAGGCGCTCTTCGAGGCCGCGCTAAAGAAATTTTCCGGTGAGGTCACAGTCATTTCTTCCGCCTTCGGCGACGATTATTACGAGGCTTATTTTTTGGATGCCGGGGCCGGAACAGGCTATTTCCACCGGGTGTTTTACTTCCCCCGGCATTACATCCGCTTAGTCGCACGTGTGCCGGTGAGCCGTCCCTGGCTCATCGAGCGGTTGAAAGAAGATGTGATAGTACAATTCGACAAGTAGTGACAGGTCAGTCACTCTTCCATTTCTTTTATTGTTGGCCGTTGGCCAAAAATTTTCTCCAGGTCTTTTTTGAGTACCACCTCTTTTTCGAGCAGGCGGGCGGCCAGGGCATCGAGTTCGGTGCGGTGCTTTATCAGCAGTGACTTTGTGCGCTTGTAGGATGCTTCGACGAGTTTGCTCACCTCGTCGTCAATCTTTTGGGCGGTGGCGTCACTGTATGGCTTTAGGAGGCTCTGCTCGCTGCGCCCCGTGCTGTCGTAAAAGCTGATGTTTCCGATTTTCTCATTCAGACCGTAATAAGCCACCATCATGTAAGCCTGCTTGGTCACTTTTTCGAGGTCGTCGAGAGCACCGGAGGTGATTTCACCGAACACCACATCTTCGGAGGCGCGGCCGCCCAAAGCTGCGCACAGCCGGTCCTGAAACTGTGCTTTGGTATAGAGCATTTGTTCTTGTGGCAGGTACCAGGCAGCGCCCAGAGATTTGCCCCGCGGCACGATGGAGACCTTCAGCAGCCGGTCGGCATTGGGCAGGAACCAACTCACGGTGGCATGACCCGCCTCATGGTAGGCCACTATTTTTTTCTCACTATCGGAGATGATTTTGCTCTTTTTCTCCAGCCCCGCGATGACACGATCGGTAGCGTCAAAAAAGTTTTTCATAGTGACCGTCTTTTTGCCTTGCCTGGCAGCTATCAGGGCAGCCTCGTTGCAGATGTTGGCAATATCGGCACCAGAGAAGCCAGGGGTTTGGGCGGACAGCGTGTCAAGGTCTATGTCTTTGCCCAATTTCAACGGCTTGATGTGTACGCGAAAGATGGCTTTGCGCTCGCCAAGGGTGGGCAGTTCCAGGTATATCTGCCGGTCGAAACGACCCGGCCGCAACAAGGCGCGGTCAAGAATTTCGCCGCGGTTGGTGGCGGCCAGCACGATGACGCCCGCATTGGCGCCAAAGCCGTCCATCTCTGTGAGGAGTTGGTTGAGGGTGTTTTCGCGCTCGTCGTTAGTTTGGAAAGAAGCAGCCCGTCCGCGGCTGCGGCCGATGGCATCTATTTCATCAATAAAAATGATGCTCGGTGCGCTTTGCTTTGCTTTTTTGAAAAGGTCGCGCACCCGCGATGCGCCTACTCCTACGAACATTTCAACAAATTCGGAGCCTGACATAGAAAAAAACGGCACGCCTGCCTCCCCGGCCACGGCTTTGGCCAGCAGGGTTTTCCCGGTGCCGGGAGGGCCGACGAGCAGCACGCCTTTCGGTATCTTGGCGCCGAGCTTGGTGTATTTTTCAGAGTCTTTCAGAAAATCTACTACCTCACGCACCTCTACTTTTACCTCTTCAAGGCCGGCGATGTCCTCGAAAGTGACCGAGCCGGTTTGCTTTTTAAATGCCTGCGCCGAAGATTTTCCAAAATCGAAGGGGTTGTTGCCGCCACCCATTCCACCGGGCCGCATGCGGTTCATGATGAAAAACCATAGCCCGATGATGAGGAGAAACGGCAGTAACCAGGCGAAGATGTTGCTCATCCAGTCGGTGCGCTTTTCATAGCGAACCTCGATGTGCTCCGATTCCCCCTCCTGTGTGGCATCTATCATGCTTTCGAACTTTTCCAACGAGCCAATAGAAACAACGTAATGCGGACCGGGCTGCGAACTTTTAAATTCAGTATAGTTGCCCTGCCCCAGTTTGTTTTTTTTGATAAAAACTTCCGCAGTTTCTTTGTTGACCACGACGATTTTTTCCACATCGTGATTGGCTAATATTTCCTGCCGGAACTGAGACAGGCTGATGTCTTTTGGTTTGGATTTGAAAAAAGAGTAGGATATTTCAAACAGTAAAAAACCGATAATGAGGAAGTATATCCATGAAATACCTTTGCCGCCGAAGGGGCCGCTGCTATTAGGCTGGCCGGACTGGTCGGGCTGTGGACTTTGTTTTGCCATGTATGAACTGTTTGGTAAAATGGCTTTTAAAAAACCAAAATAAGAACGAACGGCATGGTAAGTAGTTTACAAAGGAAGGAAATTGCAGCTTAACAGGGAACATTGTTGTTTTCGTACCCGCAAAAATCATTGAATTAGCGCCTGCAATACCTGACAAGAGTCGTAGCGAAAACGAAAATCGTGCGCTTGCCTCATCTGTAGCTCACCACCCTACTCCGGGCCAACTGGTCTTGCTACCGCACAATAACAACCTTCTCTTTTGCCTCGAACCCCAAGGCCCGCAAGGGCTACCGGAAAATATACCCACTTCTGCTCACCGTAGTTATTTACTGGGAAAAAGGCTGACAAAAATCCGGTACCCGCTGACAATTGTCATCTTCCCCATCTGGAACGCCCGCCTACCTTTGGCCCCTTCAATGCCTTTCTGATTTTTGGCTAAAACCATAAAAAACTCTAACACAGAAGGCCGCCCAGTCCTCGCCAAATTATTTCCAAACGATTCGCCTCTCGCTGAGGGGCGCTGATTTTTGCGTCACCAATATTATATCGGCATGAATCATCAAAAAGAAATGACCGCGCCGGTCAACCTGAAAAAGCACGGTGCCGGCACCGGGGCTATCCGCACGCGGATTCCTGAATATACCGACTTTTTGCCGCCCTGCAACCAAGCGTGCCCGGCCGGGGAGAACATTCAGGCCTGGCTGGCATTGGCCCAAAAGGGCCAATATGAACAGGCCTGGCAAAAGCTTATTGAAGAAAACCCCCTGCCCGCCATCATGGGCCGGGTGTGTTACCACCCCTGCGAAAACTCGTGCAACCGGGCCTACTCCGACAGCAGCGTGAGTATCCACGCCGTGGAGCGCTTCCTCGGCGACGAGGCGCTGAAAAACGGATGGAAGCCAAAGTTCAAGGCCATGGCAAGTGGCAAACGCATACTCGTGGTGGGAGCCGGGCCTTCGGGCCTTTCGGCTGCCTATCACCTGCGGCGCCAAGGGCACGAGGTGGAAATTCACGAGTCAGGCCCGG
>SCUG01000758.1 GCA_004297645.1 Saprospiraceae bacterium
GCTTGAATATTTTACTTTGGCGCTGGGTATGGCATAATAATAAAAATCGGCATTATACTCCCGACGCCTTTGATAGTCGTCTTTTCGATATGCTGCGACGGTATATGGTTGGTTAAAACTGAGCCAAGTGGCTGGTGTGTCGTTGTGGATTTGATTGGCGTTGAGCGTAATTTGCACGTGGCGGTTGCCGTTCAGCGCCCATGCTCCTTTTCCATAGAAATTAACGAGGTCAAAAGCGGATTTTTCACGGTGGCCGTCGTTGTGCTTCCAGCCGCCGTCCAGCAAGTACGAAAACCGCTTAAAACTCCGGCTGTGGCTGGCCTCCAAGGTGAAAAAATCGTTGTAGCGGTAGTCTCCGTAGCTTTTCGGCTGTTTTTCATAGAAACCATAATTAAGGTGGAACTTGGTCTTAGGTTCGGGTGCGGGATTTCGGGTAATCACGTTTACCACGCCGCCCATCGCCGATGAGCCATAGAGCGAAGAGTAGGCCCCTTTTACCACCTCAATATGGTCAATGGAATTGAGCGGCACAAGGTTCCACAGCGCCCCTGCCGACTCAGGGCTGAGTGCCGGGCGCCCATCCACCAACAGCAGTACCCGGTTGCCGATGCCCCCACCTGCCACTTCCGATGCGCCTCGAATGGAAAACGCCTGCACATTGGCGTTGCTCGCACGGGTCACCACCACGCCGGGCGTTTCATCGAAAGCCTGGTCGAACGTGCTGATATGCTTTTCGTTGATTTGTTGGGAGGTGATGAGGGCCACGCTCGCCGGGGCCAGTTTGGCAGACTGCGGCATCCGGGTAGCTGTCACGATTGCTTCGTCGCCGAGGATGGCGACCGGCTCCAACTCGAAGGCCACGGTCGTTGTTCGGTCTTCTGTTACTTCCACATTTTCCAGTAATTCCAGCTCATAACCGACGCACGACGCCGTGAGCGTGTACCTGCCAGGAGCGAGGCTTGTCATTTCAAAAATGCCTTCTTCCTGCGTGGCGGTGCCTTCTTTTTCGCTGCGCAATATGGAGACATAGGCCAAGCGCTCCCCCGTCGCAGCGTCCCGTACGACGCCCGTGATGCTGCCTGGTTTCTGCCCAAACAAAAAGCCACAAACAGAGGTGCAGCAGTAGAGTAGGCTGAAAATTTTTTTTAAATGCAAGGAAGGCGGGTTGTTTTTGGTATTAGGTATTGGGTAATTAACAAAGGCCAACTCCCAATACCCAATTAATGGTACCACTGCTCCACGAAAGCGAAATCAGCCTTGAAGTTGAGTTCCTTCTGTTCGTTGGCCTTGACTTCAATGGTCGCAGGTGCTGGGTAGTCAAAGAAAGTGACGATGTTTCCACCACCAACATCGGCTTTGATCACGATGCCATGGCTGACGGTCGTTTCATTGTCCCAGTAGCAACCGAGGGTCGCCGTCTTCAATGACGGGTCGGTCACGGAATTGTTGCGGAAGCCAATGGCCAAGGCAGAGTAGGTGCCCGGTTCTACTTCGATTTCATAATCGTACTTGGTTTGACCTGCCTTGTAAGTGAGTACAACTGGGTTTTGCGAGTTGTAAGGTGCACCTAGCGCAAAGGTGCCGCCGGGTACGCCAGGGCCAAAGAAATTGTCAGGAATAGCGCCCCAACCAGCTGGTGGATCCAAACTAAACGCTGGGAAAATGGTCACTTCCACTACGCCACTGTCTTGCCAAGTGGCCCATTTGTCAGCGTTTTCGAGAGTGATTGTTCCATAAACTTTGGTGGTTTTCGGCTCGTCGCCCTTGCAGCTGCTCAGGAATAGGCTGCTGACAGCCAAAAGGGCCATTGCCAAAAAGAAAATTTTGTTTTTCATAAGTTGAATCTTTTGATGAATTGGAAATAGTTGCTGCGGATATTCAGGGCAGTTTTGCTGTACCTTATATTCCGTTTTTTAGCTGGCGCAAAAGTCTTGATTGCCTTGCCTTTAATTATCATTGAATTGTCAAATCATGCAGCAGTTTATCAGCGGAGTGTCAAAAAATGGTGCGGAAGTGACTGACAGCTTCGACCAAACTTGAGCACAAGCCGGAGCTTCGGCGAACAAGTCCAGTCGAACCTTTATATCTATTTTATCGCTTTAAGTTTTAGGTGCCCCAGCGGGGGGCTTCGGCCTGTCGCAACTGCACCAGTTGCGGGGCCGGGTGGGCCGGGGCGCCGACCAGAGCTTTTGCATCCTGCTGACCGATTTCAATCTGAGCGCCGAAGCCCGTGAGCGCATCAACACGATGGTTCGCACTGGCGACGGTTTCGAAATCGCCGAAGCCGGCCTCCGCCTGCGTGGCCCCGGCAACATCGAAGGCACCCAGCAAAGCGGCCTGCCCGACCTCCACCTCGCCGGCCTCGGCCGGGACGGGAAAATCCTGCAAACGGCCCGTGCCCTTGCTCAACGGATTTTGGATAAAGACCCGGAGTTGGGGCATCCGCTGAATGTGGCGCTGCGGGTGTTTTTGGAGAAGAAGGGGAAGAAGAGGCGGGTGTGGGGGAGGATAAGTTGAGAGGTATTTACAAAGCGGCTCAAGGTGACGCTACCCAAACCCAGTGTTTTTGGTCTTTGCAATAGACAAATGACCACAATTCGTCTAACTCCAGGATGTCCTTTTTCTTTGCCGGGAGAAGGTTTTCACAATGTCAGGAAGCGATTAGGCTTTTTTTTTATCCAGTTCAGCGCCGTCTGATGGCTGATGCCGAAAGTGCGAGCCAAACCCCTCGAAGAGGGGCGCTCTTGTGCCGCCCTAATCACCGTTTCCTTGAAATCCCCGCTGGCACATGACCTTCCCCCACGCAGACGCTGGTTCAAGTCTCCAGATTTGAACCGCATATCAGCATGTCTCTGACATACGTAACCGCCACACCACATTTGCTGGCTTACTCATGTCGGAGACATGAAAATACTGGGTTCAAGTCTGGAGACTTGAACCAGCGTAACAGCACCAATCAAAGAACGGCGTCGCTGGTACCGGTCTCCATTGTCGCAAGTGTTCACCTCAGCGTCACTTGGGATAAAGTTCCTGCCAATAGCAGCCTTACAAAGGTTCCAATTGTTGAAGCTGTTCAAGCCGCCTCCCCCATTTCCACTTGAAGGGAATACCCAAGTTGCTTCATCATCGCCTGGCAATCTTCCCAAGTCAAGCCGAAATTGCGAACATCAGCAAGCCCCAGCTTACCGAGTACTTCTATTAGCATGTTCATGTCTTTTTCAGCAATATTCTCTTCCATGATGACGGTTTCTAACCAGTCCACCAGCTTTTCCGGGAGCTTTCGGGGATGATAAATTTATAAAAACATTCACCCACACGTTTTCATATAGAACCAATCTATTCATATTGACATGATGAACTTTGCCAGTGGGATTTGCAGGGACAGCCCTAAACACCAGAACCCCTGCTTTTACAGGGGTTCTGTTATGATTGCTGTGAGAGAAGGATTCGAACCTTCACGGGGTGGTTAGCTACAGCACAAAGATTAGTGGTCAACCCTGGTCGGCCGTACACAAGGTGTTCGTCGGCTCTATGTTGCGTTTATCCCAGATTCCCCACCCTCGAGACAAGAGGGCATGGCTGCCTGTTTCATCACCTCACAGTGTAGTGGAAAACAATCTTTATTGTTTTTGATTTAATAACAGTGCAAATTTAAACGTATTGCTATAATTGGTACAAATAATTCGTGAATAAGATTTAATTTTTGGAAATCGTCAAATAATTGAATGATTTCGTTAGATAGTGCCAAATTACAACTTCTGATTTACGATATTGATTGCCAATCTTAAAAACACCTCTATTTATGTTGTCAAATGATCGAAAGACGATGGGCTGCCAACTCGAATACGGACGGCTTCTGAGGCTGCCGCTGATGAAGAAATGGCGACTCGAAAGCTGGGAACAAGCTATTTGGCAGCGGAGATTTTCAATCTTCCGTTAAATGGTTGGAAATCTTATGGCCGAAATCCTACTTTTGCGTCACACAAAGAAAGCTAAAAAAATGATGAAGAAATTATTGAAGGTCAGTATATTACTTGCGATCATTAGTTTCACTGTACAAAATGGAAATGCCCAAAAGTTTGGCCACATCAACATCGGCAATATCCTGATGGAGATGCCTCACACTCTTGCTGCCGACAGCCTTCTCAAAGTCTATCAAGATTCTTTGGTAGCCATTGGAGGGGTTCAGGCCAACGCCCTGCAAGCTGACATTGCAGCCTTTTCACAGGAATACAATGCCGGCAACCTCACACCCGTCGCTTCGCAAACACAGCAGGAAGCCCTGCAAAAAAGGAGAGATGAAATTCTGGCTTATGAGGATGTAATCAGAGCCGCAGTGGCAAAAAAGCGGGAAGAGTTATTGGGGCCTATCCTCGAAAAGGTGCAGACCGCCATCAACGAGGTGGGGAAGGGAAACGGGTACACCATGATTTTCGACACCAGCGTTTTTAACACCATTCTCTTCGCAAGGGATGCGGATGATATCGGCTTGTTGGTGAAGGCCAAACTTGGCCTTCAGTAAAAACGGGCCTGTTATTTTATCGATTTTCACCGGAGAGTGCATCGCTGATAACTCTTTGGTCTAAAACACCTACCAATGCTCCTCCTTCGAAAACAGGAAGGATGCCGCTTCCCGGCATTTGCAACTTTTCGTTGGCCTCTTTTAAGGTTGCCGCTGGCCCAATGGCATAGAATCCTTTCCTGAAAACCTCTTCCACCCTGGAGTTGGACGGCCCGTTTTTCAAGGCCTTTGCCAAGGCCCAATTTGGCAATGTGCCAACGAGGTTGGCATTTTCATCGAAAACCAGAAAATTGAGTTCCCTGTTTTGAATCATTAGGCTGTATGCCGGGAGAATGGAGTCACTGAGTTTTAAAAAAGTGAACTCCCTCCTCATTTTTTCACCGACTGCTATATCTGACAGTATCCCCTCGGAACGAACCCACTGGTACTCTTTTGAAGCGGTAAAAAATATGAAAACCCCAATGAAGGCCGTTGTAAAGTGGTAATTCCACAACCCTAAAACGAACATGGCCACGGCAATGACTTGCCCAACGGTGGCAGCGATGCGGGTGGCTTTGGTGCGACTAAGCCGCATTGAGAGCAAAGCCCGCAATATCCTGCCGCCATCCATCGGGAAGGCCGGCAAAAGGTTAAATACTGCCAAGGTAATATTCAGAA
>SCUG01000759.1 GCA_004297645.1 Saprospiraceae bacterium
TAGATACCCATCTTGGTGAGTTTTTTCACCATGTTGCCAGGTATGGACATGCTTGCGAAAATTAAAACGAGTCCTTTGGAGGCATATTCGGGGAAAACATCCTTGAAATTGTTTTCCAGCTTTGACAGTTGGTTGATGGCATCTATTCTGGCTGTAAATTTGGCCCCCATCAAAAATACCGTATTGGTTGTTTCCACTATGCCGTCAAACTCGAATTCATCCCCTTTGACCAAAGCATTTCTCTTTCGCACATTGGCCATGATGGTCAATATGTCCGGTTCATTGAAATATTCTTTTGCTATTCTCGGAATATTGGGAAGGGAAATATCCTCAGCAAATGAGCCGAGTTTTTCGGACAATTCAGCCCATTGTTTTTTCATAATCTTTGAATCGGCTTTCATCTCGTCCTTGAACTCTTTCATCTCATCCTTGAACTCTTTCATCTCGTCCTTGAACTCTTTCATCTCTCTGTCGGAGTGTTCCCTCGCTGCCTTCATCTCCTCCTTGAAGGCAACCATTTCTCGTTCAAGACGAATAAAAGATCGTTGTGTTTGGACGATGAACTCCCCTAAGACTGCTTCGAGGTAACCAACTTTTTCAGAAACTTCCGGTAAAGTCATTTTTGCATCTTTTGGTCAATTTAGCAATTATCCAAACACAAAATCAAGGATTGGCCTAAAATAGTTCCTTTTCAAATCACCATTCCAGCGCCCACCGTTTCGTTCGTTCCTTCGTCAATCAGGATGACGCTGCCAGTGATGCGGTTTTTTCGGTAAGGGTCGGCGAAGAGGGGTTTTGTGGTGCGGATGGTCAGGCGGGCGATGTCGTTCAGCCCCACGGTTTTATCCTCTTGATTCCGGTGCAGGGTGTTCACATCCATTTTATACTGAATGTCCATCACCATGCAGCGGGCGGTTTGGGTGGTGTGCATGATGACGTATTTGCCCCGGGGTTGAATGGGGCGCTCGTTGAACCAGCAGACCATCAGCTCCAAATCCTGGGTTATTTTCGGCTGGTTATTTTCCCGAACTATCATATCGCCGCGGCTGATGTCTATGTCGCCGGTGAGGAGAATGGTGGCCGACATGGGTGGGAAAATTTCCTCCACTTCGCCATCGTAAGTGTCAATTTTGGCGATGGTGGAGGTGAAGCCCGAAGGTAGCACCATGACCTCGTCTCCTTTTTTCATTACGCCTCCGGCGATGCGGCCGGCATAACCGCGATAGTCGTGAAAAGCATCGTTGTTGGGCCGTACCACGAATTGCACGGGAAACCGGCAGTCAATGAAATTATGGTCGCTGCCGATATGGACATTTTCGAGATAGTAGAGTAGGGTGGAGCCTTCGTACCAATCCATTTTCTCAGACCGGTCCACCACGTTGTCGCCGTTAAGTGCGGAAATGGGGATGAAGGTCACATCGCTGACGTCGAGCTTGGAGGCGAAAAGCCGGAAGTCCTCCCGGATGGTGTCGTACACTTCTTGGGCGTATCCCACGAGGTCCATTTTATTGATACAAATGACGAGGTGGGGTATCTGCAACAGGGAGGCGATGATGGCATGCCGCCGTGTCTGCTCGCTGACGCCATTGCGGGCATCAATGAGCACGAGGGCCACGTTGGCCGTGGAAGCGCCGGTGACCATGTTGCGGGTGTATTGGATGTGCCCCGGTGTGTCGGCGATGATGAATTTCCGTTTTGGGGTGGAAAAGTAGCGGTAGGCCACGTCAATGGTGATGCCCTGTTCGCGCTCGGCACGAAGTCCGTCGGTGAGCAGGGCGAGGTTCACCCCTACTTCGCCCCGCCTTTCGGTGGCGGTTTTCACGGCTTCGTATTGGTCTTCAAAGATGGACTTGGAGTCGTAAAGCAGCCTGCCGATAAGGGTGCTCTTGCCGTCGTCAACGCTGCCGGCTGTGGTGAATCTTAGTAGTTCGGTCATCAGGGCTTCCCGTCGAAGAGGTTTTTCTTTTGAAGGAATTCTTTGGCCAGGCTAATACTTTGGTTCAGGTTTGGGGTAAGTTCTAAGATTTTCCCGTACAACTCCAGCAAGTTTGTCTGGCGATACTCGTGGGCAACTGCATTTCGTAACGCCCGGATTTCCACTAAACTATCTGCGCTTGGAATCAATCTGATTTTTTCACAAAAATTCATCCTGTCAATGAAGGTGGCAATATCTTCTTGTAGCAGCAGCAAAAGGCCGGCAACGACTTTCTGTGTAAAAATGTCAGCGGTACGGGCGAATCGGGAAGCGAAAGCTTCCAAGTCTTCAAGGGTTTCTTCGGAAAGGTCCTTTGATAAGTTAAGCCCCCGGCATTTTTGGTATGAGAAATCCAGGTGTTCCATGGATTTCTCCAAAAGCCGCAGGTTTTCTTTGAGTTGCTGCTTTACTGTTTCTTTTGATGCCATCTACAATTCTATTGCGTCCGACAGGGCAATCTCTTTGAAAGTATCCTTTTCCTGAAAAGTGAAGCTCACAATGTCCAGCTTTTGCTCGCCGAATTTTTTCCAAAATGCCACCTGGATTTTTAATAATTCCGAAAGGCTCAACTTGCTTTGACTTAACACAAGGATGTCAATGTCGCCTCCTTTTTTCTGGTCGTCCGTCCTGGAACCGAAAAGCATCACTTGGGCACCCGGTTTCATTCCCTGGATGTTGTTTTTTAAAAAAACCGCCTTTTCCTGGTCCAATCGCATGGTGAATAAAATTCCCCTGACTACCTCTACTCTGCCTATTGCCACTTTCAGAAATACGCAGTCTTCAGTCTTCAGTCCGCAGTCTAACTCTGCCTAATGCCTACTTTCAGAAGTATCCATCCTTTTTCCTGTCCTCCATGGCGGTTTCGGAGCGCTTGTCGTCGGCGCGGCCGCCGCGTTCGGTTTTGCGACTGGCGGCCACTTCCAGGATAATTTCTTCGATGGTGGCAGCGGTGGATTCCCAGACGCCGGTGCAGGTGACGTCGCCGATGGTGCGGCAGCGGACGCTGCGTTCTTCCACCACTTCGTCCGGCTTTTTGGGTATGAATTCAGAATCCGCCAGCAGGATGCCGTCCCTTTGGAAGACTTTGCGGGGGTGGGCAAAGTACAGGCTTGGCAGCGGGACTTTTTCAGCGGCGAGGTATTGCCAAACGTCGAGTTCCGTCCAGTTGCTGATGGGAAAGATGCGGAAGTGTTCGCCGATGCGTTTGCGGCCGTTGAAGAGATTCCAAAGTTCCGGCCGCTGGTTTTTCGGGTCCCACTGGCCGAATTCGTCGCGGTGGCTGAAAAACCGTTCTTTGGCCCTTGCTTTCTCTTCGTCGCGGCGGGCGCCGCCGAGGGCGGCGTCAAACTTACCTTTCTCCAAAGCTTCGAGCAAAACAGCGGTTTGCAAGTAATTGCGGCTGGAGTTCACGCCCAATTCTTCCGTTACCAGCCCGCGGTCTATGGCGTCCTGAACGGAGCCGACGAGCAGGCGGGCGCCGAGGTGTTCCATCCAGCGGTCGCGGTACTCCATGGTTTCCGGGAAGTTGTGACCTGTGTCCACGTGCAAAAAGGGGAAGGGTATCCGCGATGGATAGAATGCCTTTTTGGCCAAATAAGAAACGAGGATGGAATCTTTTCCCCCGGAAAACAGCAGGACGGGATTTTCAAACTGGGAGGCTACTTCCCGCAGCACGAATATGGACTCGGATTCGAGTTCTTTGAGGTGGTTCAGCCGGTAGTTCATGTGATTTTGCCGGGAGAGTTACTTCCGCTTAATGTTTAATGATGGGTTCGAGGAATCCGAGTATTTTTTTAACAGCTTCGTCAATATTCTCCTGGTCTGTTCTGATTTCGAGGGCTGGATTTTCCGGCGCTTCAAAGGGCGAACTGATGCCCGTAAATTCCTTGATTTCGCCTTTCCGGGCCTTCGAGTACAGGCCCTTCACGTCCCTTTTCTCACAGACTTCCAGTGGGGCGTTGACGTAAATTTCGATAAAATCATCTGCCCCAATAATGTCTTTAGCGAAGGCCCTGATTTCTTTGGTCGGGCTGATGAAAGTGCAGATGGTGATGACGCCGCTGTTGAGGTATAATTTGGCAACTTCGGCGATGCGGCGGATATTTTCTTTCCGGTCGTCGAGGCTAAAGCCGAGGTTGCTGTTGATGCTGCTGCGGATGTTGTCGCCGTCGAGCACCTGGGCGAAAAAGTTTTCCTGCAAAAGCCTGCGCTCTAATTCTTGGGCGATGGTCGTCTTGCCGGAACCGGAAAGGCCGGTGAGCCAGATGACCTTGCTGCGTTGGTGGAGGTAGGCCTCCCGCACCTGCCTTTGCAAGAGTTGGCCGGTATTGGGGTGGATATTTTCCGGAGCATTTTCAAGTCCAATCCCGGAACCGGCGTCGTGCATCCCCCACCTGACCCGCTGCCAAAGCCTCTCATGGAAATAGAAGAGGAAGACTTTGGTGAACACCTCGATGCCGCCAATGGAAAGCGCTTTCACCGGGCTGCCGGTAATGAAATAGGAGATGAGGGTGGTGTCGAAAGTGCCCAATGCCCTCCAGGAAAGCCCTTTGGCAAGGCTCCTTGCCCTGAGGTCTCTTTTCATCAACGAGTTGTTTTGGTACGGCCATTTATACGGCTTCGCCGCTCATAAGTCGCAGGGGACTTATCAGGAAAAAAATAAAACCCACGATGGGCCTTGCATAAAGGCAAGACCTGCAAAACAAAAGCATTATCATCAGGCGCCGGGCTAATCTGCGCGGCGCATCAAATTATCTTGCGCAACAGGGATACGTCAATATTCATCGTAAGGGAATACCCGATATTTTCCAATTCGACAACCATGTGTTTTTTACCCTGTTTTTCCAACAACCGCCCCTGAAGGCCAGTCAGCCTGCCCCCGATTACTTCTACGAGGTCTCCTTTATTCAACAGCCCCGGCTCTGCCACGATGTCTTCTCCTTCGCCGACTACCCGCCGGATGATTTCAATTTCGGCTTCCGGGATGGCAAGCAGATTTTTGGAGAACCGGATGAACTTCACCACATTTTCTGTCTCTAAAACCGGTACGTACTGCTTCTTAACTATCTTGACAAAAAGGTAGCAACTGATGAGTGGAATCTGATGCACCTTTATTTTCCGGGTGTACCGCCTCGTCACTTTTTGCAATGGCAGGTAACACTCAATGTCTTTGATGCTCAACATCCGCTGCACCACCTTTTCGCTCTTGAACCGGGTGTATATGGCGAACCACTTCGGCTCGCTCTCATCCAAATGATTTTCATATTCCGGTTTTGCATCAGTCCGCACCCGATCTGCTGTTTAATTTTTAAAAATAAAATCTCCCAACGCCTCTCATCTCCTATCTCTCACGCTTAACCCATTACCTAATGCCTCTCACCTCTCATAATCTCCAATACGACAGCCCGTTTTCCCTCACCTTTCCGGGGTCGTAAATCGCCTTTAAATCGAGCAAAATTGGTTTATCGCTCATGATGGATTTGAAATAATCCAAATCAAGCGACTCGTATTCTTTATGGTTGACGGCGACGATGACGGCGTCGTAGTCGTTCGAGGGGGCATCCATAAGGGTGAGTTTGTATTGGCGGGCCACCTCATTCGGCGAGGCATAAGGGTCCACTACATGCACATTGACGGAAAATTGCATCAGCTCCCGCACCAGGTCACTGACTTTGGAATTGCGGATGTCGGCCACATTTTCTTTGAAAGTGAGGCCCATGACGAGCACCTTAGATTCTTGTGGTATTTTGCCGCGTTTGATGAGTTTTTGCACGAGGCATTTGGCGATATGCGCCGGCATGCCGTCGTTGATGCTGCGCCCGCTGAGAATCACCTTTGGCTCGTAGCCCAATTGTCGCGATTTGTGCACCAAATAATAAGGGTCCACACCAATGCAGTGGCCGCCGACAAGGCCAGGCACGAATTTCAGAAAATTCCATTTCGTGCCGGCAGCCTCCAATACTTCTTTGGTGTCGATGTCCATCAAGTCGAAAATCATCGACAGTTCGTTCATGAGCGAAATGTTGATGTCGCGCTGCGTATTTTCGATGACCTTGGCCGCCTCAGCCACTTTTATGGACGAAGCCCTAAAAACGCCCACCTCGATGATGGAGCCATAAATTGCTGCTATTTCTTCGAGCGCCTCTGCATCATTGCCGGAGACGATTTTCAGGATTTTTTCAATCGTATGCTGTTTGTCGCCTGGGTTGATGCGTTCGGGGGAGTAGCCGAGTTTGAAATCTTTGCCGAGCTTCAAACCGGAAAGTTCTTCCAGGATGGGCAGG
>SCUG01000760.1 GCA_004297645.1 Saprospiraceae bacterium
TCTCCCAAAATGCCCGGTTCCTTCGAGCGGCAGGGTTTTGAACCCTGCGTTTTCGTACCTGAAACGCGGGGTTCAAAACCCAGCCGCTCGAAGAACTACCATAATTTTTTGAACGGATACCATCTTTTTTAAAAATGCCAGGAACACATGGATTCAAGTCTGGGTTGACCCATTGTCAGAAGACTTAGCTCGTAAATAAATCTACAGGCGGGCAACCTATTTTCACCCACTTGCACCATAAGGTTAATCAAATTCAAGAACTGTTTTTTAAACCAAAATTTTTACT
This sequence comes from Saprospiraceae bacterium, assembly GCA_004297645.1. Taxonomy (GTDB): domain Bacteria; phylum Bacteroidota; class Bacteroidia; order Chitinophagales; family Saprospiraceae; genus UBA6168. Next base: position 287 of record SCUG01000760.1, read on the forward strand.
GCAATGAAAAAACTCATGTTTCTCGGCCTCACGGCAATCCTTGCCTTTCTGGCCTCCTGCAACAAAGACTCCCAGCAACTGACCGATGACCTGCTGACGCAACAAATCGCTTTCGCCGGCAGCAAAACCGCCGTCTCGCCTTCCAGCCTGCCTGCCAGCATTGCCACGTATGTGGACGAAAACTATTTCGAGACCTACATCGAAACGGCCAATTTCGTGACGGACAAAGGATACGAGGTGATAATGGGCACCGAAGAGGTGTTTTATTGCGACCGCACGGGGCGCATCCTTCGCCCCCGCAGAGGGCCTTTCACACATGGACCCTGTGGCCACGGTGAGGCCATAGATTTAGATGCCGTACCGGCATCCATCGTGGAATATGTGGCACAGAACTACCCTGCCGCCGAAATTATGCGGGCAAAGCTGGTGCAAACAGACGATGGCGGGCGCTATTTCATCAAAATTAACGACCCAAATTACATCCTGATTTTCTCGGAGGATGGTACCTTTCTCGAAGAGACGGTCATGTTCTTCCACTGCCGCCCACTCGGTACGCCTATTGACATCGGAAGTCTTCCGGAAGCCATCACCAACTACATCGCCGAACATTTCCCCAATGCTGAAATAAAAGTGGCATTCCACAAGGCCAATGGCGTGTTCATCGTCGGTGTCATTACGCCCGATGGCCGCCGCATCATTGGCTTCAATGCCGATGGCGCTTTTCTTTGGGTGCGCCCGTAAGATTTAATCATTCGTTCCAATAACCCCGCAATCCTTTCTTTAAAGAGTGGTGTTCCCGTTACAGGGGCATCGCTCTTTTTCTTAAAGATTTCCCGCCAGCCATTCCGTCAGCAGCATGGCCCCCTCATCGTTCAGGTGGTCTTCATCCACCCGGTATTCCGGCGATTGGGAAAAAGGAGCCGGAGGCAGCAGCACCTCTCCGTATTTTTTATAAAATTCCAGTTCGGCAGGTTGAGTCTCCAAAGCGCCATACGAAGGGAGGTACAGGAATTTCACCTCCACCTGATGGTGCATGGCCAGCGCTACTATTTCCCAAAGGTATTTTTTTGAAATGCGGCGGGACCATGGTGGTTCCAGCCTGATTTTCCCAGCCTTTTGGGTCTTCCTGTTTTTTACTTTGGCCAACGCCGCAGCGTTGGCTTTCCCGGGATGGGCTACAAAATGGTACGGCATGGAATTGCCAGCGGCATCATAAGCCGGCAGGTCGCCGAGCATCTTTTTCGCATGGTATCCGACCCTGTCTTGCACCCCATCTACCAACTGCATCAGCCAGTTTTTGAAAGAAACGGGCAGCAACAAATCCTCCATATCAGCGATGTGCGAGAAGTCGGGATGGCCCGAACGGCTCTCCTCTTCATGCACTTCGAGCACGAGCGTTTTGGGGGACTTTTTGCGAAGCAAATCTTTAAAAAGTGCATAGTGCAACGAGCGCCCGTACCGGCAAAAACCCAGGTTGGCCACATAGACGTTCAGGCAACTTTCGAGCAGCGAGTCATTCACTCCGCAGATGGTGCGGGAAGAGCCGATGAAAGCAATATCAATGGGCGTTTTATTTTCAAAAATGCGGTTGTACAGCCAATCACCACGCCCGCAACTTTCCAGCATCCGGCTGTAACCGAACTGCTTATCGTAGGGCAGGAGCAGCACCAGCATCAACCCAGACATCGCCAGGCTGCAAGCAAGGGCGGCCTCTATTAGGAATTTTTGCAGCATTTTTCGCATCATGGACAACAGTAGCGGTAATTACTGAATTTCGGGTTGCGGGATTTGCTGCTCCTGATTCGAGAGGTAATTAAGCCCCACCAACAGAAAGAAAAGGTACAATGAGATGCCGAAATTATTTTCCAATGTATTTTCCACCAAAAAGGACATGAACACGATGGCGTGAAAGGCCAGAAATAGCGGCTGCCGGTAATTCCTTTTGTAAAACAAGGGATAGAAAAAACCCGTGAGAAAGACCGCCAAGCCGAACAGCCCGGTGCCGGCATACACTGAAATGAGCTGATTGTGCGGCATCCGGAAGTTGTATTTTCCGGCATATTCTTTTTCATAAACTTCTTTCACCGTCTGCTTCAGGTCGCCAGCACCGACACCCAGCAGCGGGTTGGCATTGCCGATGTCCAAGCCGGTTTTCATTGAAATCAGGCGCTCGGAGTCGGGGTATTGGCCGCCGGTACCCTGCCGGAACTGGAGGTAATCCCATTGGGCATAATTCACTTTCAACTTGAAACTCGGCACCGTAAAATAGGCGATGACCGGCAGGGCTATGAGCATCAAGATACCAGCGAACCCCGCCAGGTATTTCTTTTTGGCAAAAACATAATACCCGCCCAGAACGAACAGGCCGAGGTATAGCGCCACAATGCCGCTGCGCACCGAGAGGATGTGGATGAAGACAAAGAGAAATAACGTCATGCCGGCGATGAGGTAACGCTCGAAGGTTTGTTTCAGGTGAAACTTTTCGACGCAAAGCGCAAGGCCGCCAGTGATGGCAAAGGCTAAGGTCAGGCTAAAGCGAATGTGGTTGGAAGGAGTCGGCAGGTGCCCACCCCTGCTTATACTGGCCATGATAGCGTCGAAGTTCACCGCAAAATTTATGAAGACATAAAGGCTGAGGACAAACATCATTGCCAGCAAGAAATAAAAGATGGTAAAAATTTCCCGCTTTCGCAGGGCGGGCATGCTGACAAAGGCGAAGGGCAGCACCAGGAAGGGTAGTTTGATACGCAGCCGCTCCACGGTGTAGCTGCCGTCGCCCGACCAGGCAGCCGAAATGAGCACTACCAAAAAGAGAAGAGACACGGCCAGCCAGGCTTTGTACGACCCATACTTCCTGAAATTTTCCCGCAGGGATTCGCGCCAGGTCAGCCGCACATTGGGGCCTTCTATTTTCAGTTCCAGCAAAGCCAGAAGCAGCAGGGCTATCATGGCAATGGACAACACAAACTCCGCCGATACTACCATGCTCACCACCCAAATGAACAGCAGGATGATGCTTTGTGCCTTATACGATTGCAATAGTATTTGCAAATTGGGTGGATTTGGAAATTGGCGAACAAGTAAATTGGTGAATCGGGGGCAGGCCTCATTTGGGTGGATAGGGCCTCTAATCACGGAACCGATCCTTACATTTGCGCCTTTATAGGCTCCCGTGCCCAATGCCCGGTCACTCATTAAAAGTTACCAATCACAATGTCAGAAATATTCACAAAGGTAAAACAGCTCATCGAAGAAATCGAATCGGCGAGTCCCAACTCGAAAGAAGAGCTTGAGCAATTTCGCATTCAGTACCTCGGTTCGAAGAATATCATCAAGCCGTTGTTCGGCGAAATTAAAAATGTTCCCAACGAACAAAAAAAGGAATACGGTCAATTGGTCAATAAGGCCAAAGAAACTGCTGAGCGCAAATTCGCCGAATTGCAGGAATCCCTCGAAGGTGCTGCCGCTGACGGCAACGCTCCCGATAACTATCGGGACTTCGACCTCACCCGCCCCGGCGAGCCGCTGGAACTCGGCTCCCGCCACCCCATCGCCACCACCCTCAACCGCATCACCGGCATCTTCCAGCGCATGGGCTTCACCGTGGCCGAAGGCCCCGAAATAGAGGACGACTGGCACAACTTCACCGCCATGAACACCCCGGAAGACCACCCCGCCCGCGACATGCAGGATACTTTTTACCTGCTGAACAGCACCGAAATGCTGCTGCGCACGCACACCTCCCCCGTGCAGGCACGCACCATGACCGCCCAAAAACCGCCCATCCGCATCATTGCTCCCGGCAGGGTCTATCGCAACGAAACCATCAGCGCCCGCTCGCACGCCCAGTTCCACCAGGTGGAGGGGCTGTACGTGGACGAGGGCGTCAGCTTCGCCGACATGAAACAGACGCTGATGTACTTTGCCCAGGAAATGTTCGGCACGCCGAAAATCAGGCTCCGCCCCAGCTACTTCCCCTTCACCGAGCCAAGCGCCGAAATGGATGTGTGGATAGGAATGGACAATGAAAAAAACTACCGCCTGTCGAAAGGCACCGGCTGGTTGGAAATCCTCGGCTGCGGCATGGTGGACCCCGCCGTGCTCGAAAACTGCGGCATTGACAGCCAAAAATACACGGGCTTCGCCTTCGGCATGGGCATCGAGCGGCAGGCCATGCGCCTGTACGACATCCACGACATCCGGCTGTTTTTTGAAAACGACGTAAGGTTTTTGAAGCAGTTTGCGGCGGTGATTTAGAGAGATGTAGCTTTCTCAATAAATTACTCAACACTCAATTCAGCCATCAATTATTCCCATTCAAATTCAACCTTGAAACCCAAATTCACCTCCCTCTCCCAAATCAAAGCCGCCATCCGGGCCGGCCAAACCAACTGCTCCCTGCTCGTGGAGCAGTACCTCTCGCGCATTGCTGCCAGTCAGGAGTTGAATATCTACGTGGAAGTCTTTGCCGAAGAAGCCCTGAACCGGGCGCGGCAACTCGATGAGAAATACCAAAAAGACCCCAGCTCGGTAGGCAAGCTCTTCGGCATGGTCGTCTCCATCAAAGACGTAATCTGCTACGAAGGGCACCAGGTGACGGCAGGCTCCAAAATTTTGGCAGGCTTCACCTCGCTGTTTTCGGCCACCGTGGTGGAGCGGCTGCTGGCAGAAGACGCCATCATCATCGGGCGGGTAAACTGCGACGAATTCGCCATGGGCAGCACCACCGAAAACTCGTGCTACGGCCCCACCCGCAACGCCGCCGACCCGTCGAGGGTGCCCGGCGGCTCCTCCGGCGGCTCGGCCGTGTCAGTTCAGGCGGATACTTGTTTGGTTTCGTTGGGCAGCGACACGGGCGGCTCGGTGCGCCAGCCGGCCTCCTTCTGCGGGGTCGTTGGCTTCAAGCCCACCTACGGGCGCATCTCCCGATATGGGCTGCTGGCCTATGCTTCCAGTTTCGACCAAATCGGCATCCTGGCACACAGCGTGGAAGATGTGGCCACGACGCTGGAAGTGATAGCGGGGCCGGATGAGTTTGATGCCACCTGTGCGCAAAGCAGAGGTGACACCTTTTCAAAAGGTGTCACCTCAAAAGGTGTCACCTCTGGGAAATCGGCAAAAAAGCAGGTGAGAATCGCCTGCTTCGACACCGCCCTCCGCCATCCCAGCCTCGACGCTGGCGTAAAAAAACTGACTTTCGATTTCATCGAAAAACTAAAAGCGGCGGGCCACGAAGTGGAACCTGTGGAATTTGAATACCTCGACTACATCATACCTGCCTATTACGTGCTGACGACCGCCGAGGCTTCGAGCAACCTAAGCCGCTACGACGGCATCCGTTTCGGCCACCGCACCGCCGAAGCGGATGACATTCACGAAGTGTATAAAAAATCCCGGACGGAAGGCTTCGGTACGGAGGTGAAGCGGCGCATCATGCTCGGCACTTTTGTGTTGAGCGCCGGGTATTACGACGCCTACTACGCCAAGGCCCAGCAAGTACGCCGCCTGATACACGACCGGACGAGGGAAATCTTCAAAGATTATGACTTTATCCTGATGCCGGCTTCGCCAATACCGGCCTGGGAAATTGGGAAAATGGCAGATGATCCCGTCGCGATGTATCTCGCGGACATTTTTACCGTACAAGCTAATATGTGCGGCCTGCCTGCTATTTCTATTCCGATAGGAAAACACGCTTCAGGATTGCCCATCGGAGTACAGTTTATGGCCGCCAAGTTTGATGAAGCGGCATTGCTGGCGTTTTCGGGAGGCTTGTCACCGCTTCCCCATTGACTACAAGTTGCGCGCTTTCCCCCAATGGTCATTTAGCCCACTTTCAAAACCTTTCTCCAACACTCTGCGATTTTTTTTTACCTTAGCGCGCGTTTATCGCAACGAGTTCAGCCGATTTTCGAGAAATTAAACTTTATACGCGAGAAAACTGCCATTTTATTCGGCGGGTTTTATGGTTC
>SCUG01000761.1 GCA_004297645.1 Saprospiraceae bacterium
GTGGTAAATGTGAATTCGTTGGCATCCTTCACTTGGACGGAATAGCTGCCTTCAGGCAGGTTATCGAAAATATTGCTGCTTTGGAATGCGCCATTATTCAGGCTGTATTGGAGGGGCGCTGTACCGCCCGCGACAGTGACGGTGATGATGGCGTCGTTGTCGTTGTGGCAGGCGATATTCTGTGTGATAGCTACGGTGGCAGAGAGGGTATTTTGCAAAATTTCAATATTGAAAATCTGGTCGTGGAGCCAGCTATTGCCGCTGGTGAGCACGTCGAAATGAAAATCGTCGCTGGTGGTGGCGCTACCATCATGGTGGTACGAGAGGTTGCCACTATTGATGTCCGGCTGTGTGAAAGTATCTCCCAGATTCAAGGTATCATTGAGCAACAAAAGCACGCCATTGGCCGGCAGGCCAATCAAAGTGAAAACGATGGGTGCATCGCCACCGGCCTGAAGATGGCCTGTGGTGATGGAGGCGCTTTGGCCTTGCGGTACCGTCAGGGTGTTATTGGACAAAAGCATGGCTGCCGGAAGGGGCACTCCCGCGCAAACCTCTAATTGAAACTGGTTGATGGCGCCACCATCTTCGTTGAACGCGTCAGAAACTTCCAGCGCCCAAACGCCACCGCTATTTTCATTGAAAAATGCGGCCAGCGGAGTCACGGGCTGAAAGCTGCCGGAGATGGCGGGTGGCACACCGCCGCAGGTATTTTCAAAAACTTCGGCAGTATTGGGCGCAGCATCATAAAAATTGGCAATGATGTCATCTCCGGCGCAGCCGAATCCACTGGCTGGCACACCGGGCTGGTCGAATAGCGTGGCGGCGGTGCCTTGAGGTGAATGCAGCGTGGCAGTCAGGTCACCTATCCAGGTGTGGCTGATGTCGAGGAATGTGCTCACAGAAATGACTGGCTGGCTGCCCGGTATTTCAATAGAATCGAAAACCGTCGCGGCAGCGTCGCTTGGGATGGCTACGGGCACATTCGTGCTGGCAAACGTATCGCAAGTTATGCCGGAAGTTTGAAAGGCGAAGACTTCGGAAAGCGGGCCTTCGTTGCAGTTGTTCAGCCCTTTGACCCGCCAATAATAGACCTGGCCCGTCACCGTGCCGGGCACATCGTAACTCGTGCTGCCGGAGGTACCTGTGTGAAAGAGCGTTTGGAAAGACGGGTTTTCCGCTACCTCCACGGTATAAGAAGTGGCGCTGGCCAATGGCTGCCAGTTGAGCGGCGAAGGCCCGAAAACGACTCCCGTGGCACCATTCGCCGGGCTGGACAACGCCGTTCCGATGGTCAGCGAATCAAGCACTATCAGCTCCACGCTTAAATCTTTCGACACTGAAAGACCGGTGGCCGACACCGTTAGAGTATAGCTGCCGGCAGTGGCATTTCCTAAATCACCAACGCTCATCAACACTGTGCCGGGGGGCGTGAGGGTGGGTGGGGTGAAATTTGCAACAGCACCCTGTGGCAGTCCCGTTACGGAAAAACTCAGCGCCTCGTTGAATCCCGCCAGCGGCGTCAAATTCAATGCGTATTCTGCCAGCCCGTCTTTGCAAACTGCCACCGAGACCGGTGCGGCCGACAAGATGAACGTGGGTACCGGTGGCTCCTGAATGCTAAAATTTTGATTCGAAATATCGAAAAACACATTGCCCTTTCCTTTCACCATCACCCGTGCGGTATTGGTGATGTTGTTGGGTACGGTGATGGTAGCTGCACCATCATTAGCCGTGCCAGATAACAACGTGATGGGGTACGTGAGGCCACCATCCGTCGAGAGAAAAATCTCCACCTGGCTGGCACTCACCGGGGCGTTGTTGGTATTGGCCACATTCCATGTGACTGGCTGCTGCCCGCCCACATACCACACGATGCCCCCGGCATTTGGGTTCGTGACTACGAACGGGCCTGCCGAGGCGGTGAAATTCAGCGTAACATCAGCCTCATCGGTGCAGCCAGCACCGGCGAAATTGTCGCGTACAGTGCACCTGAAATTCATGGTGCGGCTGACGGAGGGGAGCACTTCCCATGTGGGCGTGGTGCCGCTGATGATGGCGTTGATGCCGGGCAAATAACGAGTTGGCGACTCCACAGGGCTTAAAGAACGGAAGGCCGGGCCGCCCGTGTTGGTGGATAGCGGCGGCATCGTAGCCACCTGATTGTCCATTTGTTCCCAGCAATAGGTCAGCGTGTTGCCGTTGGGGTCCGTGCCGGTAGCTTTGAGCGCAAGTGGCGTCGAAACAGGCACCGAATAAAAAGCAGATGTCAGTGTGACCGCCGGGGCGCTGTTGCCAGAGGCAGTGGTGGTGGCACAGGAGTTACCGAACCCAGTGACATGCGCCGCTATTTCATCGAGGTTGATAGCGTGGAAATAATCGTCGCTATTGTTTTGGACGTTTTGACTGCCGCAAATACCAGCATAAGCCATGATGGTAGTGCCGCTACCAGGCTCCATAGCGGTCGAATTGTTTTGATTGCCAGCGCAACTTCCCTGATTGCTGTTAAAGGTGTGATTACCGCCGAACTGATGGCCCATTTCATGCGCCACATAATCTACATAAAACGGGTCGCCAGTGGGGTTGCTCAGGCCCGTGACACCACCGGCTTTGAAGCCGTTGTTGCACACGGCATTTAGATAAGCCACCCCACCACCTCCGGTAGAAAAGACATGGCCAATGTCGTAATTGGCACTGCCGATGATGTTGTCGCAGGTAGTCTGGTTTTGCCCCAGCATGGTGCCGCCGTTGTTGTTGGTGTACGGGTCGGTGGCAGCGTTGAGGAAAATAAGCTGGCTGGTATTGGGCACCAACTCCATGGTCACGGAATTGTCGCGTTCGTAAATGCCGTTCACCCGTGTCATGGCCACGTTGTATTCCGCCATCACAAGCGGCACGGTGCCGCCGTGGTATTGGGCGTACTCGCCGGTGCAAGCGAGCGCCAGGGCATAAGTGCGAAGCTGGCAGTCGCCGGTTATTTTGGCCACCGGAGCCTGTGTTTGGCTGGAAGGGTTTGTGTCTTCAGGTGTTTCGACAAGGCAGGTAAAAGCTTCGTTATTTTTGAAATCTTTTTTGAAATAACTGATGTAATGCTCCGTGTCGCCTTTTGCGTAAGCGTCTATAAAAACGGTGCTGTGGCGGGCGGAAAACACGACGGCGTGGAAACCGTTTTGGGTGACGCCGCAGCGCAGGTATGCTGTCGGGTCATCTTCGCTCCAGCCCGCATAAGAGCGAATGTACGGATACTCCGCCGCAAGTTCAGGAGCCATGATGGGGGCTTCCACAAGTTGAAAGTTCTGAATTTTCCCCTCCGGGAATGGAATGGGCACCACTGGCGTAGAAGTTCTGGCGGCTTCTGAAAAGCGCATCGGGGCTTTGGCCAGAATTTTCTTCAAAGCGGCCATATCCAATGACAACGTGCGGTAACTGACTGGAACGATTTGCCGCTGCACGTCTTTTTTTGCAAAAGTATTTTCGGCGGTATCCCGCCACAGGTTTTTGGTTTGGCTAAAAGCGGTAAAAGCCATGAACAAAGCCAACGCGGAGATAAGTAGTCTTTTCATACCAGGTATTTGGATGGTGAATGGTGAATAGGGAAGATGAGAATTTGCTCAGATGGAGTAAAGATATTCCGAAGCGTTTATTATCCGAAAAACTTTAAAGATGTTTGTTATCCAGTTTGCAATTG
>SCUG01000762.1 GCA_004297645.1 Saprospiraceae bacterium
TGGAGGGAAAGGCGAGCATGTCGCACTGGTGGTATTTCTCCCGCATTTCTTCATCGGAAATGCTGAACGCATTGGAGTACGCTACCTTGTTTTTTACAAGTGCTTCTGTTTGCGCTTCGCTGATTTTTCCCACGATGGAAAGGTGACACCTGAGGTCTTTGACAGCCTCGATAAGCCGGAGCAGGTTCTTGTTTGCGGCGGTGCCAATGGCCAGCAACACGGGCTTTTCTTTGTTGAAATCTTTGGGGTGTGGCCGGTAGTCTTCAGAAATAATGGAAGGGATGACGGTGATTTTATCTGCCGGGCAGCCCGTGAATTTGATGATGTCGCTTTTTGTAGCTTCCGAAACAGCGGTGATGCAGGTTACTTTTTTAACCGGCCAATCGAGGAACAGCTTTTTGAAAAGTAGCTTGGATAAACCCGTTTTTACCGTCATCAAAAAACAGTCATGGATGGTGAGCACCGTTTTATTCGAGTTCAATAGTATGGCCAGAAAATTAACGTCGCCTGTCACATGGTTTACATCGCCCTGCCGGAAAAAGGCCTCGATAATGTTGTACGTCCTTTTTAAAATACCATCGCTGAGAAACCTCGATATTGCTACCCTGCTTTCTATATGGGCAGGCAGCCTTGAACGCACATCCTCGAAGATAAATTCTATGCTGAAGTTGCCGGCATGCCTGGGTTTTCGTTGAAAAAAGACGACTCGCACTTTGTCCATTTCAATCATTCATTGCAGGATTTTGGAGTTACCAAAGTTTCACCTTAAAAAATTGGGCACTCATATAGTACAGTACAAAAAAGAACATCAGGAACTTGACAATATGGTTGATGGTGGTCAAAAAATCGGATTCCACACTGAACAGCCCAAAAAAAGCTATGGGTAGCCAGAGGACTATAAATGGGTGGGTTTGGCCTGCCTCCAAAAATCTGGAATACACATAATTGAGCATAAGCCCATACAAAAACATGAAGATGGTAGCTCCCCAAAAGCCAAAGTTCACGTAGGCCTCGCCAATAATGCCAATGTTCATCCCTGATTCTCCGATATCAAAACCGGTAAACCGCAGCATCATGTCACTACCTCCCGCTCGTGGTTTGTCAGGCCATAGTACCCTGGGCACCAGTGAAGATGCCAAGGCGAGGGCAATAGTTTCACCCTTTGCAAAAGGCTCCACTGCTGGCGTATATTCTATAGCCATGGAGGTCAGATAGCCCTGATTCAATCGCGAAAGAGAGCCTAAAGATTCTTCCTGTGAAAAAATCTGCCCGAAGTCTAAGCGTTCGCTCAAAAGGTGTTTGTACACATCTACCGAAGACATCCCGGCCAGTTCTCCCTGATTTTTCCATGTAGCCATTCTGTATTCGGCCTTAATGGATTGCAATATGCCGATGCAGAGGAAGAAAACACTGGCATACGCCAGTTTCCTGAGCAGGGAGATGGGATAAATCATCAGGTA
>SCUG01000763.1 GCA_004297645.1 Saprospiraceae bacterium
TCGAGAAGATATGATAATCAATGCGGGAAGGCGGGTAGCTGCTCCAATCATCTTTCCAGGTGTATGCCATCCGCAGGTCGGATTGCGGAGATATCACGTCTTCCAAGGGCGTATCATCCCAATCGGGAGGGCCGCCGGCACCGTATTGCATCGTATTCACTATCTGCCCGGTGAGCAAAGTCGTGAGTTGTTGTTTTTCACCCACGAGATTCAGGTCGCCGGACAGCACAAAAGGCGTATTTTCCGGCAGGTCAATGACCCCGCCCGGTGTTTTTGCGTCGAGTAAAAAACGGACGAGCGCATCCACTTCTTTTTGGCGGGTGTTGTCAGCGTCGCAGCATTTGAGGTGGCCATTAATGACCAAAATATCGGTGGCATATTCCGCCGGCAGGTCTATCAGCGAAGCCGTAAGCCGCACACCAGGCTCCACTTCCCAGCTTTGTAAAATGGGAAACCTCGACACCGTGATGTTGCCGTAATCTACTTTGACAGCATTCCAATTTTTAAAATTCGGAAGCGGAATGGCCGAGTTCATGAAGGTAGCCGCCATCCCCTCGGTCACATCCCAACATTCGTTGAAAGTGACAACGTCAGGCAGAGCAGCATGCACTACCCTCTGAAAATTATCCACCCGTTCAAAATCATCGAGGCCGTTTTGGAGCGTATTGTAAGTCATCAATCTGAAATCGAGGCTGTTGTTTTTTTCAAAGCCGGCCGGTGCGGGTTCGGCCACCGGTGTTTCGTCAAAATCGTAGGTAAAAACCTGGCCTTCGTCTGGCATCATGTCGCCATCAGGGGCGCTCCCGTCTTGAAAAGCCAGCCGGATAGCCGGGCCGGAAAACAACATATTGGTGCCGCCGGGCTTTGTATTCCGGCCAATGGCAATTTCAAACTCTTGTCCTGTAACGGTGGGCAAATGCCGCCATTTCAAGTCATTGAGCGAGGTAATGACGGGAAAACTTCCGGTGAAAACCGAGGCCTCCCGCTGCCCGATGTAAATGACCGCCTCTGCGCCGAGGCCATTGAACGAGTAGCCAGTAAGCGCATTCATGTCGGTGTCGAGAAAGAGTGCAATGGCGTTGCCGCTGGTCAGCGCAATTTCCTGACTCAACTTAAATTTAATAAACAGAAACTCATCGTCGTTGCTCACTTCAAACGACAGGAAATCGAGATTGCTTCCGTCGCCGGATGGGTCGGAAAGTGCAGCCGCACCCTGCCATTCATCGAACAGCCCATCTACTACGATGGGCAGCGACTGGGTGGTTCCCACAGCGTGGGTCAAGGCAATTCCTGCGAGAAGTGCCGCAGTTTTTCCGAATTTTTGAACATGAAAATTTTTCATCGCGCGATTCTTTTTTTTGGATGCACCGGGATTGCCATCGCGGCCACAATGGGGAGGCAAATTAACAATTGAAAACTGCAAGTTGAAACTTTCAATGCCGGCTATTATTCTTGCAGCGCAGCCGCCGCAAAACTACGGGGAATGCCAGAGTGTAATTAGGAATTTTCCCCTGCCCTGCCCTACCTTTGCCCTATATGTCTAAAAAAATGTCGCATGGATAACCCGCTCGACAAATTGGAAGAAACCTTTGAAGTGGACCTCCCGGTGCCTCAGGCGCAAACGTTGGATGCTTACTTGGATGAAGTTTTGGCAGACATCCACAAACTGAGCGAAGACCTTAGCGAGCAACAATATTACGTGGCTTCCGGTGGCAAGCCGTGGCTCGAAGTCCGCGACGACCCCGGCTTCCAGGAAGCTGTTCTCCATTTTTTCAATCCCAATGGGGAGTACTTGCAATCAGTAGATGGGAACGTTACTCGTGGGAAATGGCGTTTGCTCGACGGCACCAATAAAATGATTATTGAGCAGGGAGGCATTGACCGCAACCCCAGCCGCAGTGAGTTGTTCGAGCTGGCATTTTTGAACAACTATTTTTTTATCCTTCAAAAACACGGGAATCAGGCCCGGAAAAAGAAAGGCAAGTATATGGTGATGGGATACGAACCCTATGTGAATGGCCTGAAATGGAAAGATTTTGTGGATTTGTTGTACAACGAATATCGCAGCCAATGGGGCACTTTTCAAAATGTCATGGTGGTGGTGGTCATTATCATCATCATCGTGGTGGTGCTTTCTATTACGAAGTAATTGGGAAAGTGGTTTAGCTAATCATGCCTAAACCTCCTAAAAAATCCTCATTCCAATTCCATGTCAATCTGGCGTTTCGTCAAATTCGTTGCCAGGATTCGCACTTTCACCAAGCCACCCATTTTGAGCATCCTGCCCGACTTGCTTCCTTTGGCCCGCAAGCGGCCTTCTTCTACATCGAAGCTTTCCCTCATAGTTTCAAACCCGACAAGCCCCTCGCATTTCGAGTCCTTCAATTCCACAAAAACGCCGCGGTCAATCATGCCGGAAATATAGCCTTCGAATACCTCCCCAACGTGTTTCTGCATGAATTCCACCTGTTTGTATTTAATGGATTCCCGCTCGGCCGACATCGCCTTGCGCTCCTGCAATGAGATGTGTTTGCAGCGCTCTTCTAAGTTGTCTTTTTCCACCCGGAGTGTTTTACCATCGAGGTTTTGTTCCAAAATACGGTGGGCCAACACATCGGAATAACGGCGAATGGGCGAAGTAAAATGCGAATAGTTCTCGAAGGCGAGTCCGTAATGGCCAATGTTGTTGGTGGAGTATTCGGCCTTGGCCATGGTTCGTATGGCGATGGGTTGAAGCAGCTTCAATGCTTCGTTTTTTTCAGCTTCTTCCACCAGCCGGTTAAATGAAGCTGCAATTTCCTTCGGGGTATTTATGCGCATCTGGAAACCCATTTCTTTTGCAAAAAGCGCCAATTCCGCCACTTTTTCCGCGTTGGGGTAATCGTGGATTCTGTAAACAAAGGGTATCTCGTGGCCTTCGCCTTTATTATGCATGTAGGTAGCCACCTCCCTGTTTGCTAAGAGCATGAATTCCTCGATAAGCAAGTGGGCATCTTTGCGCTCTTTAACGAATACCTCCACTGGCACCCCGTTTTTATCGAGCCGGAAGCGCACTTCCTCCATGTCAAAATCTATCGCACCAGCCTTAAACCGCTGTTTTCGCATTTCCCTGGCAAGTTGATTCAGCTCCTTCAGTTCAGCGGCAAAGTCACCCTGCCCCATTTCTATCACGGATTGGGCCTGCTCATAACTGAACCGGCGGTCGGAATAAATGACACTCTTGCCAAACCACCTTTTGACCAATTTATGGTTTTTGTCAAACTCAAAAACTGCCGAGAAGGTCAGCCGGTCTTCCTCCGGCCGAAGCGAGCAAAGGTTATTGGATATGCGCTCCGGAAGCATGGGCAGTACCCTGTCCACCAGATAAACCGAGGTCGAGCGATGGAAAGCCTCTTTATCTAAAGCAGACCCAGGGGCTACAAAATGCGTCACGTCAGCAATGTGAACGCCGACCTCCAAATGGCCGTCATCTAAATGTTGAATAGACAGCGCGTCGTCA
>SCUG01000764.1 GCA_004297645.1 Saprospiraceae bacterium
GCTCGATTGAGCCGTTTCTTGCCGGAACTTCGTTTCTGTTAAAGAGAATTTGACTCAAAGCGTAAACCACAATCACTTTACCATCATGGCAAAAAAAGGAAAGAAAACCCTCATTTATGTTTTAGGCGGTTTGCTGATATTGCTCGTTGCCGTCGCTATTTTCAAAGGCAAGAACCGCCAGAAAGGTGAATCGGTAGAAACCGAAAAAGCTGAACTGCGCACCATCCGGGAAACCGTGGGTGCCAGCGGCAAAGTATTCCCTAAAACAGAAGTAAACATCAGCTCCGACGTCTCGGGCGAAATTGTGGAACTTTACGTGAAGGAGGGTGACAGCGTAACCGTCGGTCAGATATTGGCCCGGGTTGACCCCGAAGCATACAACTCTCAAGTAGAAAGAGCCGCTGCCGGAGTGAATACTTCGAAATCCGGCGTAGCCAATGCACGCTCTCAACTGGAATCCGCAACGGCACAGCGCGAACAAATCGAGGCCCAACTGACCAACGCACAAGAAATTCACAAACGGAATGAAAAGCTATTTAAAGACGGTGTAGTGTCCCAGCAAGATTTTGAAGCCTCGCTGTCGAATGTGCGCTCGTTGGAAGCCAATCTGCGGGCGGCGGAGGCCAGCATACGTTCAGCAAAAGAGAGCATCAAAGCCTCCGAATTTCAGGTAAAGAGCGCTGAAGCCTCGCTGAAAGAAATAAACACCAGCCTCAAAAGGACCACTATTTACGCCCGCATGTCGGGCATTGTATCAAAACTCAACGTTGAAAAAGGCGAACGCGTAGTAGGTACCTCCTTAATGGCTGGCACGGAAATCCTGCGCATCGCCGACCTCAGCGAAATGGAGGTACAGGTCGAAGTCACGGAAAACGATTTGCCGAGAATCGCCGTAGGCCAGAATGTGGACATCGAAATTGACGCCTACCTCGACCGCAAATTCAAAGGGAAAATCGTCGAAATCGCCCACAGTGCCAACAACCTCAGCTCCGCCACCGGCGGTGTTGTCAACCTCACCACCGACCAGGTGACTAATTTTATCGTAACCATCGACATCGATCCCGCCTCCTATGCCGGCATCGTGGAAAAGGGCAAGCCCTACCCGTTCCGGCCGGGCATGTCTTCCGCCGTGGAGATTTACACCAAAACGGCTGAAAATGTGGTAAGCATTCCCATTCAGGCTGTTAGTACTCGTGACCGGGAAAAAAAGAAAAACGAAAGTGAAGCGAAGGCCGTCAGTCAAACCTCTTATGCCAACGACCAGAAAGAGGTGGTCTTTGTGTATATGCCTGGAGACACCGTAAACATGGTCGAGGTAAAAACCGGCATTCAGGACGACGACTATATTCAAATCATCTCCGGCATAAAAAAAGGCGATGAGGTGGTGAAAGGGCCTTATTCCGCCGTGTCCCGGAAACTAAAACAAGGCTCGGCTGTGGTGCGGGAAAAAGAGAAGAAAGAGAATAAAGAGAAGGATTCTGAGGAAAAATAATCAATACTTGCCCCGCTAAAATCAGCGGGAGATTTCCCTTCCCCAAAAAAATCGTCCTAAAAAAGCACGAACGATGAAGGCCAGCCTTCATCGTTCGTGCTGTTTTAAGGAAAAGGTATAATCAATCAATTGACCCACCTACTGACGCGGGGTCAGGCCTTCAGATATTTAGCCAAAAAACCCAACATAGCTTTGTAAAACCCGAACTGGTTTTCCTCATTGTGAAAGCCATGCCCTTCATCGTATTTCACCATATAGGGTACGTCCACGCCTCGTTTTCTCAAAGCGCTGACAATCTGGTCGCTCTCGTCAATATTCACACGGGGGTCGTTGGCACCCTGTGCCACAAAAAGTGGCGATTGTATTCTGTTGATATGAAACACCGGGGAAGCTTCCAGCATGGCATCCTTATCAGTTTCAGGGTTGCCCACCATTGCGTACATCATTTCAAGATATGGTTTCCAGTATGGCGGCATGGTGTGCATGAACGTGAACAGATTGGAAACGCCGACATAATCAATGGCACAGGCATAAAGTTCCGGTGTGAATGTCACGCCAGCCAGCGTGGCATACCCGCCGTAACTGCCTCCGTAAATGGCAACTTTACGCTCATCGGCTATGCCTTGCTGCACTAACCATTCGACGCCGTCGGTGATGTCGTCCTGCATGGTGCGGCCCCATTGTTTAAAGCTCAGTTCCCAAAATCTGCGGCCATAACCAGTGCTCCCCCGATAATTCATCTGCAACACGGCGTATCCGCGGCTGGCCAATAGTTGCACCTCAGGATTGTAGCCCCAGGTATCGCGAACCCAAGGCCCACCATGCGGGTTGACCACCACAGGCAATTTCTTGGGAGCCACGCCAATGGGCAGTGTGAGATACCCGTGGATGGTGAGGCCATCGCGGGATTGGTAGCTCACGGGTTGCATGGAAGCCATATCATCTTCATGGAGCCATGGACTCACTTCCGCAATTCTCACCAGCGTGCCAGATTTGTGGTCGTAAAAATAATAGGCCCCCAGTGAGCGGTCGCTGTAGGTTCTTATCATGAACTTGTCTTCCGTCCGGCTCTTACCGGTGATAACGATTTCGTAACCGCCTATTTCCCGCTCCAGATTCTCGTAAATGAGCCGGGTTTGTTCATCCAAAAAATGGAGGTGGCGTTTCCCGGTCAAATAGGTGATGGCGGTGAGCACCTTGCGATGGCGCGAATAGCTGATATCGGTCACATCCACATCGGGATGCGAAAAGAGGGGTTCTGGCTCTTCCATACCCGTGGCGAGGTTAAAGCGCACGATGACGCTTTTGTCCCGGCCGAGGTTGGAACTGGCATACACTACATCGCCGTTGTCAAAGTCAAAAAACAAGGGCGAGATATTCTCCCTGAAATCAGTGGTCAAAACTTCCGAAAACGGCTCGTCCTCTGTTTTCCGGTACAAAATGGTGGTGTTGGTTCCCCCCTGAATTTTGATTGCCCCCCTTATTTTACCCTCGTGGTCCGTGAGCCAACTGTCTATGGGTTCCAAGACATTTGTGTTGACAGCCAACTGCCGCAACGCGCCGGTTTTTATGTTCAGCCGGTAAGGCTCAAACAACTGCGGGTCGTTTTTATTCATCTGCACGATGATCTCATCCTCTTCATCTTCCAAGTCGTCCACGAGGTCTATTCGAACACCTTCGAAAGGGGTGAGTTCGGTAAGATTACCACCATCACTGTTCACGGCAAAAAGGTGGAAGTTTTCGTCACCGCCGTCATCTTTGGCAAAGACTAAGCGGTCGTCGCTTTTCCAAAAATACCATGCGATATCGCGGTCGTCCAAGGACGTAATGCGCCGGGATTCATCGCCATCCACAGACTGAACAAAAATGTTGAGCCGCCTTTTGTAAGGGCCTAAAAAAGAAAAAAACTGGCCGGAAGGAGAGAGTTGAAATCTCGATTTTTCAGGTTTCCTAAAAAAATCTTCCCCGCTGTATTTGTACTTTCCTACGTCGTGCACCATCAATTTATTGAGTTCCTCCGAGCTGGATGGAAGATTGATATCACCGCGCAAAACCGGCTGAGATTCGGTTACCATAGGATAAAATGCTTATTTTGGTAAAAAATTAGGATTCGGCATCTACATCATTGCATTACGGACGTTCATTTTGCAAAAGAGCTTGGCTATTGCCGAAACCGTGCAGAAAGTTTTTATCATTGAAAGGCAAAGATAAGCGCTTGCCTATTACGTCATTAAAAAACATTCAGTGGTCTATCGAATTTGGCCAATGAACTGGTAATTTCTCATTATTGCTCACAAATACCCAAACTTATGAATTCTTCGGACGAAGTAAGAAAAGCAAAAAAGAAGGTCAAATCGAAAAAGGAATTTTATCAGCACTTGATGGCCTTTGTCATTGTCAACTTTTTTCTCTTTGCACTGAACATGGTCACATCCCCTTTTACCTGGTGGTTCCACTTCCCCTTATTGGGTTGGAGCGTAGGCCTCGCTTTTCACTATGTTGAGGTGTTTGGTGTACCAGGTTTCGACATCCTCAGCCATGAATGGGAAGACAGAGAATTGGATAAAGAACTGAGAAGGATGAAAGACGAAGAGCGTTTACAAAAACCCAAGAAACTCTCTGGCCGCACCAATACAGAGGAACTCGAGTTAAAAGAACTGCGTAAAAATTACGACGAATCAGAATTGGTATAATCAAAACATCATGATAAACGAATCGGAAATATTCACTGAGGCTCAAAAGCGCGTAAGGGCTAAGGCAAAATTTTACAAGCATTTGTACACTTACGTCATCATCAATGGTGTATTCATTTTGATGTCGCTGTTCCGTGGGAGGCCCTTTATGACCTTTCCTATAGCGCTGTTTTGGGGCATTGGCCTTTGTTTCCACTACCTAAAAGTGTTTGGCCTGCCCGGCAGTAGCGGCATCCTCTCTAAGGAATGGGAAGACCGGGAAGTCAGAAGAGAAATGGACCGCATGCAAGGCCGGAAAACCCAAGATAGCAACTACGACAAGCCGCTGGACCTCCCCGAGCTTCGTAAAAACTACGACGAGTCGGAGCTGGTTTGATTCTGATATTGTGGGAACACAGGCTCTTGGCAGCCACAAATTTTTCAAAGTGCCATCTCTACCTTTTGCCCTAACAGTAATATTTTGGGCATTTTGTTTTAAAAATAAAACTCTAATAGTTGCCTTATTACTTCATAGACATTAAATTTGGGGTATCTTAAAAAGTAGTTTTTGTGTTTATTTGTTTGGGTTAGAGACCCTTGCTTTAAAACAAAGCAAGGGTTTTCTTTTGTTTATATCCCCAATTCTCCTCCATCCGGGTTCCATTTTTCCAATTTAGGAACGTGCGCAAAATAAGATGTGTGTTTTTTCGGCGGCTTCGCCGCCGAAAAAACACACCCTTGTTCTTTTTGAGGCCGCCGGAGGCGGCCTCAAAAAGAACATCTTAT
>SCUG01000765.1 GCA_004297645.1 Saprospiraceae bacterium
AAAATATAGATTCGGATGGAATATCAATCTGACGGAAGGAGAAAGCTTTCACCAAATGCGTTCGGGTTGCAAAATGAGCACAAAAAAGGCGGCTATCCGATTACCGGACAGCCGCGCCATTTACTCTCACTAATTGTATGAAACTTGAAATCGAATTTTTCTTTGTTATGCCTTAACGCCATTTCTTTCCAGGTGTTGGCGGCAGAGGTTTGATTTTTGTTAAAAATTTTAAAAAGTATCGCTATTGAATATTTACAAAAGCCTCGCCAAAACAAACCATCCACCCTTGTTATAGAAAACAGACCAAAGACGCTATCCGTATCAAAACGGTTGGTTGTTCATCCTTAAAACATTGGGGCACCTATTCCACCTTCACGCGAATGCCCTCTGAGTGGCTGGTGAATTCCGGTGCATACATGCACTGTATGGTAGTCACACCGTTGGAGAAATCGCCATTGTGCACCACCCGCAGGGGGTATTCAAACACATAAGTTCCTTTGGGTAAAAACGAAAAGAAAAAGTTGGTCGCAGCGTCGCGAGTGCTTTCATAATAGCCCAGGCCACCTTGCCATTTGTAGCTGCTCAACACGTTAATAGGCTCGAAGCCGCTGGCCCTCATGTCTTTCATGTGAACGTATTCCATGTCCCGGTCAACCCGCAACTCGATGCGAACTTTCAGTTTTTGACCGACTTTGAGCTTGCCGCCTTCGGCAATGGGATGGAGGGTTTCGCCTGTGGGTGAGTTTTCCACCATAAATAGCTGCTTTTTGAGTGTCAGGGGCGTTTCCTCGAAAGTCGTGATTTTGTCGAGCTGCTCGAAATACTGCCAATACATGGCTCCCCAGGCTATCACATTGTTTGGATTGGTCACTGCGATGCTGGCCATGCCACCGTCCACTTCGCTTCCGTCAAAAGCTACCTTGAAATAACCGGTGCCGGCTTCGGCAGATTT
The DNA here is from genome assembly GCA_004297645.1 of Saprospiraceae bacterium. Classification (GTDB taxonomy): domain Bacteria; phylum Bacteroidota; class Bacteroidia; order Chitinophagales; family Saprospiraceae; genus UBA6168. Next base: position 953 of record SCUG01000765.1, read on the forward strand.
TTGAGACTGGAGGATTTTGGCCTGCCAATCTTGGGCATTGCTGGCATTGGCCTGCCCAAACGCAATGTCGAGCGGCTGGCTGTCGAGGAGCCAGTTATCTCCATTAGAAAGAAGCGCGTACACTGCCGCTGCGGTTGCTTTGGTCGTCTTCCAATGGTTGGTCTGTTTGTTTTTTAGCAGCCAAACTTTCAACTCATTTACTGCCTGTTCGTCGTCAGCTACATCACTGAACACTTCAATCATAAGTGCATGGGTTTCGATGGGAGCCTGGTACCACCACCATCCGATGGGATATTTCCAGTACATGCCCAGCTCATCGGAATGAAGAGATTGCTCTTTCAGAGAGCGCACGATGGATGCCGCAGCGGCCGCCTTGCCGGTGCGATGGAGCGCAAGGGCGAGAAGTCCTTCTGTGTACTGGCCCTTTTTCAGCCAATATTTTTCTGCCTGCTCCATATAATAGGTGTACACGTTGGCGGCTTTGCCGGCCAATGGGAGATAATTCCGGCCCTTATCTTCGGGAATGCCGTTGGCTGTAGCTTGTGCCGATTTGTCTTCAAGGAAAAACGAGCGCATGTAGAGGTAGTGCGCGGCCATGTATCCGAGGTGGTCGTCTTCCCATTTGGTGCGGCCTTCTTTCACCATCTTCTCGAGGTACTCATATTCTTCCACCATACGGTCGTCGCAATAGCGGACGGCTTTCTGCACCATTTGCCAGGTAGCGGGATTGTCATGAACTCCGCTGACGCCGAGTTTTTGCAAATGCCCCAGGCCTTCGGCGATGTATTGGGTGATGTACCAATTGTCGCGATCGCCGGGGAACCACGGCCAGCCGCCATTTGCAAGTTGCCGGTCTTGCAGTTTTTTCAACGCAGCCTCCTGCTCGTAGGACATGCGGTTCAAGTCGAAAAGCAGTGCGATGTTTTGCTTTTGCTCTTCCTCGCTTTTTGCCTGCAACACCCAAGGCGTTTCTTCCAAAAGGGCAGATTTTAACTCCTGATATTTGGTCAGATTACTTTCGAACGCTTCGGGCTGGTATTCCCGCCATTTGTCAAAAACGGCCTTTATTTTCGGATGAGAATTGGCGGCCGATGTGGCGAGGCTGTTTGCATAATACCGGGAGAAAACCTGCTCCGTGCAATCGTACGGGTACTCCATTAAATAGGGCAGCGCCTGCACGGCATACCAAGCCGGATTTTGGGTGAATTCCAGGGTGAGGCCTTGATGGCGCAGGGTCTGCGATTTGTTGTTTTTCAAAGAATTGAACACAAAGGATTTTGTCTCATGGCCCCGCACAGGAAGCGGCAGGGTTTCCGTGACCAACATGCGGTTGGTCAGCACCGGGGCAGCGCTGCGTTCTGCATCGCTGAATTCACCGGCTGCCGCCAACACTGTATGTTCTATGACGGGCACATCGGCGGCGTCGGGCACTTTGAAGCGCCAGGCCAACCGGGCCGATTGTTTGGCCTCCACGGTGAAGTTCTGATTGAACTGAGGGTTGTCCTCCCATTTGAACACCGGCAGGTTTTCCAATGGGTTGACGAGCTGCAATTGTGCATTGCCGCTCAGCGGCTTATCCGTCAAGTTTACCACTTTGGCGGTGAATTCAATCTCATCATTTTCACGAAAAAACCGCGGAGGGTTGGGCATTACCATTAGTTCTTTTTGGGTAACTACCTCTTTGGTCGTGGTACCAATTTTCAAGTCTTGGGTATGTGCAAGGCCGAGGAATTTCCACCGCGTAAGTGCCTCGTTCATCTTGAATTTTATGACTACGTTGCCATCCTGGTCAGTCATCAGATTGGGGTAAAAGAACACCGTCTCGTTTAGGTTTGAGCGGATTTTTACAG
>SCUG01000073.1 GCA_004297645.1 Saprospiraceae bacterium
TTCGTAACCGACTAAACCCACACAATCGTGAGACCGACAGCATTAATCGTCGTTATGCTGGCAATTTATTGTCAAGCATACGCACAAGTTACGTTCGTTCGTCCGAATGGATCCGGAGACGGCAGTTCGTGGTCAATGGCCATGGGCAGTCTTACACAGGCGTTGCAGATGGCTGCACCTGGAACCCAGATTTGGGTGGCATCGGGGAAGTATGTGGCTACTAATGGTTCAGACCGGAATTCCTCTTTCGAGATTTCCTCAGGGGTGCAAGTTTTTGGTGGATTTGAAGGGACGGAAACATCCATTGAACAGCGGAATTTGGAATCGAACATAACAGTATTAAGTGGTGAAATTGGAAAGCCAGGTGAGGCTGATAATACTTATAATGTTGTGGTGTTTTCAGCAGATGATAAAGGTACCATAATTGATGGATTCACGATTTCGGATGGTAATGCCAGTGGTGAGGTTGCCGAAGGCAATAGGTTGCGCAGTGGAGGTGGTATGTACATTCAAGGAAGTGCTACCGGCTCAAATCCAACTATTAAGAATTGCACATTCACAAAAAACCTTGGCCGCGACGGAGCAGCTGTTTACATCAATGGCCGGGGAGAAAACAGTTGCAGCCCTGTTTTTGCTGATTGCTATTTTATTGGAAATGAGGCTGGCCTGGACGGCGGTGCCATTTACAACGATGGCCGTATGAACGGGAAAAGCAATCCTACTTTCATCAATTGTACTTTTGAAAGAAATGTCGGCACTTATGGTGGTGCCATTTGTAATGCCACCGAAACAGGCGTGTGCAACTTAACCCTTGATAAATGTACTTTTGTTGAAAACATAGCCCTTCTCAGGGGCGGGGCAGTATTCAGCCTTAATGGTGACCAAAAATGTTATCTGGAAATGTCAGATTGTGTTTTTAACGGTAATTATCCTGACGACCAGAATATGGTTTTCACCAGCACCACTGCCCGTTCGAAGGCATACCAAGTTGAGAGAACAGATCCTTGATTATTTTAGATTGCATTTGATTAATACACTTTTCATTAAAGCAAGCTGACCAGAACCATTCAGCGACTCATTAGCAATGTTGATTTAAAATCTTCCAAAATGCGGGAGAGGCTGCCAGTAAAATTAACGGCAGCCTCTTTTCTTTTTCTGCTCTTTCTTTCCATTCTTATCTTTGGTTTTCACAGTTAAGTCCTGGCAAATTTTTCACCACGAAATATGGTCGAAGAACCTGTAAATATATTGCGCAAATATTGGCAGTTTGATTCCTTCCGGCCAATGCAGTCTGAAATCATCAGTTCCGTACTGGGCGGAAAAGACACATTGGCTCTATTGCCAACGGGTGGAGGAAAATCTATCTGTTTTCAGGTGCCTGCCATGTGCCAAGAAGGGCTTTGCCTCGTGGTGTCCCCTCTGATTGCACTGATGAAAGACCAGGTTGAGAACTTGCGTAAACTCAAGATTTCAGCTGAAGCTTTGCACTCTGGCATGAAATACCAGGAAATTGACCGCATTTTAGATAATTGTGTTTACGGAAATGTGAAGCTCCTTTACCTATCACCAGAACGACTGAAAACGGAAATCGTACGGGTGCGAGTACGGCAGATGAAAGTCAATTTGGTGGCAGTCGATGAAGCTCATTGCATTTCCCAATGGGGGTACGACTTCCGGCCATCTTATCTAGAGATAGCAAACATCCGTGAACTGTTGCCCGGAACTCCCGTTTTGGCGTTAACCGCCACTGCTACGAAAAGGGTAGCTGGTGACATTCAGGAGAAACTGCTTTTCCCTACGAGCAATATTTTTCAGGAAAGTTTCAAAAGGCCGAATTTGGCCTTTGTCGTTTTTCACGAAGAAAATAAAATGGGAAAAATGCTGGACATTATCCAAAAGGTTGCTGGTTCTGCAATTGTTTACGCCAGTAACCGAAAGATGACCAAAGACGTAGCCCGGTTTCTCATTCAGCACAAGATTTCTGCCGATTATTACCACGCCGGTCTCACTTCGGAACAGCGGTCAACCAAACAAGATAGCTGGCTCTCCGGTAAAACCCGCGTAATCGCATGTACCAATGCATTCGGTATGGGTATTGACAAACCCAATGTGCGTACGGTGGTTCACATGCAATTGCCGGAAAGTCTCGAAGCCTACTTTCAGGAGGCCGGAAGAGCTGGCCGTGATGGCAAGAAATCTTTTGCCGTGCTGCTGTATGGTGCCAGTGATGAAAAGACTCTGCAACGTCATTTCGAACTCGCATTTCCAGAATTGCAAGAGATTCGGCAAGTTTATCGTGCATTGGGCAGTTATTTCCAATTAGCAACGGGCGCTGGTGAGGGGCAGAGCTTCGATTTTGACATGCCGGAATTTTGCCGGAATTTTAAATTGGACCCACTCAAAACTTATTCCTGCCTCAAAGTGCTTGAACAAGATGGCTGGATTTTCAGCACCGGCAACCTGAATCAGCCCTCCTCTTTTACAGTGCTCATCAGCCGGGAAAAACTCTACGACTACCAGTTGAAGAACCCGCAACTCGATTTAATCATAAAAACGTTACTCCGGGTTTCGGAGGGTGCATTTCACCATTACACCTCCATTAACGAAAACAGCATTGCCCGGTTTTTAAACATCCCTGTGAACCGGATTCTTGCCGTCTTGAATTTGCTGAAAAAAGAAAACATCATAGATTACCAACCGGCACGCGACAAGCCCCAAATTTTTTTCACGAAAGAAAGAGTGGATGCGGGCAACCTCGATTTAGACACCAAATTGTACGAATTTCGGAAAGAGCGGCATCGGGAGCGCATGCAGCAGGCAGTGGCTTACGCCAAAACTACCACTTGCCGCAGCATGCAGTTGCTGGCGTATTTTGGTGAAAAATCAACTCCTTGCGGCATTTGTGATGTATGTCTCAGTAGAGGAGAACCCGGGTTAAAAACCGAAGACTACGAGCGATACCGTACCAAAATCATGGAATTGCTCAAAAGGGAACCCCTGACTGAAAAGCAACTGCTGGAATCTTTCGGCTCCAACCGCCGCAGCACCATTCTCAAGGTGCTGGCATACATGCTCGACGAGAGACAAGTGGTTAAGAAAGATGACAAACTTCATATCGAATACTGATAATCGAACATGGCCAAAATTATTTGCACCGTAACCAACGACCTCAATTTTGACCAGCGCATGATTCGGATTTGCACATCGTTAACGGAGGCGGGTCATGAGGTGATTTTAGTGGGCAGGGAAAGGCCATGCTCTCCACCGCTTCTACATCAGCCTTTTGTGCAGCGGCGGTTTCGTTGCTTTTTCAATACTGGTAAGCTCTTCTATTTAGAGTTCAACTTGCGCCTCTTGTTCTATCTCCTTTTTTCCAGTTTCGATGTGGTCAATTCCGTAGATTTGGACACACTGCTACCGGGATTTTCAGCTGCAAGGCTGAAAAGAAAAATCTGCGTGTACGACGCCCACGAGTATTTCACTGAGGTGCCCGAGGTCGTCCGGCGGCCGGCCGTGCAGCATGTATGGGAATGGCTGGCCCGTCAGTTAATACCGCGTGTGCCCTGTGCCTATACCGTTTGCGAAAGCCTCGCCCAGGTATTTTACGAAAAGTACGGCACCTCATTCGAGGTGATACGCAATGTACCTGCCGCAAAAAGGCTTCAGCCAGCAGCATCAGGAACAGGCGGCGGCCCGTTTGTCCTGCTTTATCAGGGTGCAATAAACGAGGGCCGTGGTTTGGAAGAGTCCATTCAGGCGATGGCCCAATTAGAAGGCTGTGAGCTATGGCTCGCCGGCGAAGGTGACCTTTCGGAACGGCTCCGCCACCTGACAGCGGAAATGAACGTGGGGCAGAACGTGAAATTCTTAGGCCACTTGACACCCGCTGCATTGGCGGCCCTTACACCGCAGGCCCATCTCGGTCTTAACCTGTTGAAAAATCAAGGCTTGAACTACTATTATTCCTTAGCCAATAAATCGTTTGATTACCTCCAAGCCGGGCTGCCCTCGCTCAACATGGCGTTTCCTGAATATCACCAACTGAATGAGCAGTACGGCGTATTTTACCTTTTGGATGAACTTCAGGTGCCTGCCATCGTGCGTGCAGTAAATGAATTGAAAAGCGATGGGAAATTGTACAAAAGGTTAAAGGTGCATTGCGAGGAAGCTGCAAAAATTTTGAATTGGGAAAATGAAAAGCCAAAACTGCTGGCTTTTTACGAGTGGGTACTTTCGTCTAATTGGCGTTAAATTCAGCCCCTTGTTCCACTTTGTGCAACACCATTTTAAAAGGGTAATTTTTCATAGCCATCTCCAGTGTCAGGAGTGTGTCGCTGAATGCTGCCACGGTAAAAACGACTTCATCAGGTTTACTTTTTTGGATGATTTTGGAGCCTGAAACGACAAATGGGTACTCTCCATTGCTGCCATCGAGTACCAGGTTTGTTTTCATGGATCCGTCTTGGAAGAATTCATAAAAAGTGCCAGTCAGCGTTTCAGTGGGCCTGTGATTGCGCCAGGCTTTCGTAAGCTCCCATCTTCCGGTGAGTTTTTTAGTGTCGAATGCCGGGGCTTCTCCTCCTTGGCAAGAAAAAACTACGGAAGCAAGGAGTAAAAAAGTTAGGATTTTGAAGGTGGTCATAATCTTATTGATAAAAGCTTTTGCTAAGCTGCCTGGCCGGAGGATGTGGGGGAGGCTACTGTCTTTTGCTATGCAAACTTACAAAGTTTTAGGACTTGATAAGTTTTAGTACGTAAAAGCTATCAATGGAAAATGTATTCAATTGACCCAACCCTCCGGCGGCCGGCCCATGTCTTCTGGCTGAAAATGATTCTTGACCATCGGGATAAAATCTTTTGGCTCTTTTGGCCAGTTTTCCAAAGCTCCAGGATTTTTCCAATCAGGGGCTTTGAACGGGTCAAAGCCGTTAACCTTAAACTTTAATACAATGAAACTTAATTATTTTCTCGCCATGTTGCTATTCGCCGGCATGGCTCTCAGTCTGCAAAGTTGCCTGAAAGACAAATGCCAACGGGAGGTCAGTTACATCAGAATAGACCCCGTTTTCAAAACGCTCAATGAAATTCACAATGGCACCGCCGTCGTTGAAGGGCCGCGGGTACTCAAGGCGCCAGGGCAGATTTATTTTTACAACAACTTCATTTTTATCAATGAAAAGCGGGAAGGCATCCACGTGATTGACAACGCCGACCCTGCCAACCCACAAAACATTTCGTTCATCAACATCCCTGGCAACGAAGACCTGGCCATCCGCAACGGGGTGCTCTACGCCAACACCTACATTGACCTTCTCGCCATTGACTTAATGAATTACCAGGTCGTGGGGCGGGTGGAGAGCGTGTTCCCACCGCTGTGGGAAGATATCCAAAACAATCAGGTAGCCGTGTATTACCAGGAAACTCCCGTGACCGAGGAAATGGACTGCGAAACGTTCAGCACTTTGTACAAAAGTGGTGATATCCTCTACTGGGGTGGCCCGATGATGTTGGAGGATTTGGCCATAGCGGTGGATCATTCTTCGAGTTCGGCGGGTGGTATTGCCGGTTCTGGCATCGGTGGCTCTATGGCCCGGTTCACCGTAGCGAGTGACTACCTCTACGTCATTGACAAATCGAGTTTAAAGGTCTTTGACCTCAGCCAGCCGAATCAACCTTCTCAGGCCAGCACAGTGGACATCGGCTGGGGCATAGAAACGATTTTCCCTTTTGAGGACAAGCTGTTCATTGGCTCCAACAGTGGCATGTTCGTATTCGACAACAGCAACCCCACGCAGCCCACCATGCTCTCGACATTTGCACACGCCCGTGCTTGCGATCCGGTGTATGTAAATGACAATTATGCCTACGTAACCTTGCGCAGCGGCTCTGCCTGCGAGGGCTTCAACAACCAACTCGACCTCATAGACATCACCAATATCACCGCACCGGTTTTGGTGAAATCCTTTCCGATGGACAACCCCCACGGCCTGAGCATCAAAGACAATGACCTATTGCTTTGCGAAGGTGATTTTGGTCTGAAATCATTTGATGTGTCGGACCCGCTCACCCTTGGCGACCATTTGCTCGACCATGTAAAAGGCCTGCACGCCTTCGACGTTATTGCCCTGCCGGGGCAACAGAACGTGGCCCTCGTCATTGGAGAAGATGGGTTCTATCAGTACAATTTTGACGACCCCTCCGACCTCAAACTGCTGAGCAAGATTTTGGTGAGCAAATAGTTCGTGAAATCGAAAGACAACAGGCAGCCGCCAAATTCCCAGTCGTACGATTGGACTTTGGCGGCTTCCTGTTTTTTCAAAACTCAACACTTCCACCTCCAACTTCCCGGCATGAAATATTTTCTGATTCCCGCACTTTTACTGTTGGCCATTTCGGGCTTCGCCCAAAATGAACCCCGGACGCTTCTTTATCTTACCGATGGCAGTTTTCTGAAAGCCACCATCGAAGACACTCTGCCCGGTCAGATTTTGCAAGTACGCCTCACGGATGGCTCCCGAATCGAACTTGCTGCGAGCCTTTTGTGGCAGGTGCGGGAGATAACTCAATCCGACCTACTGCTGCCCGATGGGCGGAAGATTTTGGACAGAGGGTTCTGGTCTGCGGTGGGGTTCCACACGCTGTCGGCCCGGCGCAGTTCCCGATGGAGCAACAGCCTGAGGTGGGGGCTGGGAGCGCAATATGCGGCGGGGTATCAGTTCAGCCCCAGGCTGGCAATTGGGGCAGGTTTAGGCATTGATGCGCATGAGTATTTCTTCTTGCCCGTTTTCGTGGAAGCCAGGGGTAATTTTGCGAACATGCGCTCCATCAGGCAAAAGAAAAATGAGAGACGATGGTTTGGCAACCTGCAAGGCCCGCGGCACCGGCGGCCACTGAGTTACAGCTTGCAATTGGGCTACAACCTTCCTGCCACCACACTTTTTGGAACAAATGAAAATGGGGAGACCATAAAAGGGCGGTGGCTGGTTTACCCCGCGGTAGGAATCCTTTTGCCTTCCCGCAAAGGCCCTGCTTTCCGGCTGGATGCCGGGTACAAGATTCAATCTTACCAACGGGAGTATCACTCTCCATGGGATGGAAATTACCACTTCACCGACAAGATAGTGCTGAAAAGTACGGCCATTAGGGCCACGTGGATTTTTTAAGGAAAGGTCATTTCAACCCTTCGAACAGCCAGTCGGCAAGCAGTTGCCGGTTGGAGGCAATGATGAGGCGTTGTTGATCTTGCGGGTGTTTGATATTCCCAAGTTCGACATATGCCGACGGTACCTTTGATTCGCGCAGCATGTGCAGGTCGCGCGAGGTCACCGAACCATCATAGCCGCGCCCGTTTCGGTACTTTTTGTAATTTGCTTCCACGCTCTTGTATAATTCCGTGGCGAGTTTTTTCCCTTGAGGGTCATCGGGGTGATAGTAAAAATATAGGTCGGTCTGGTTGCCCCTGGCCCTTGAGTCCACGTGAATGATGATGAGTTTTTGCACGGTCACGCCCTGTTTTTCATGTTTGTCGTACAGCTCGTTGATGACGTCGGAGCGCTGAAACAGGCGGGGCTTTTGCCGCACCTTGATGGGTTTGTTTCCCCAAACCACTTCGTCCGAATCGCATTTCAGGTATTTATCGTCGCGGATGCCATCATCCGGGTCACGTGTAATCATATAAGCCGTGGCCCCATGCGCCACGAGATTGCGCACCAACCGTAGCGCCACGTCATAAGCGTATTCATCCTCGCACAGGGTATGACTTCCTAATTTCACCATTGCTCCGGGGTCGGGGCCACCGTGCCCGCTTTCGATGAAATAGACATTGCCCCGCAGCTCATCGCCTGCCAAAGGCACGTGTTCATATTTTTTACCAAAAATGGGAAAGATGCGCGGGCCGGCGGGTTCCACTGCCAGATTCGCTTCCCCGTTTTCATTCGGAAGGGCTGGCGTGTTGATGTCCTCTGCCGGGCAATTGAGCAAATGATACGGCACCCACAGAATTTTATCCTTCCTGAAATCGGTGTTGCGATAGCCGTCCCTCAACATGTTGTCGTTATAAATTTCAATACTTTTGGCGACGTTCCAGTTTTCGGAGCCGATAGAGGAGCGGATGGTTTTTCCATTAAATTTGTACAAAATAATGGGAAGGGAATAGGACTTTCCAACCTTTAAGATTGCGTCCGATTTAAGTTTATTGATTTTGTAAAACTGGCTGTGATTGCAAGAATGCTTGTCAAGGTCGAACCGGCGTAGCAGTGAATACACACCATCTCCCGGCTGAGCTTCAGCCTTCAGATAGTCTTGTTCTGTTAATGCAAAAGAGGCAAAGGCGCACGCCAGCAAAATCAGGGTTGTCCAACGAAACATGGGCCAGGTCATTTATGGTAGAAGTTTCTCCCTCGAAAAATCAAGCCACGAAAATATCTAAATCAAGCCACTTCTGCCCTTTCATGAAGGGCATTAAATAAAATGGGTACGGCAGTGCCAAAGTGCCGTACCCATTTGCCTGACCTGCCAAGAACTATTGTTTGACAATCCGCCGGGAAACAGTACCGCTGCCGGTAATCAGTTGCACCATGTAAAGTCCTGTTGGCCAGTTGGCCTGCGTCTCTATTTTTATGCGGTGTTGCCCTTCGGGCAATAGGCCTGCGTGCTCCGCATACACTGTTTCGCCGGTATAGGTGGATATGCGAATCGCCACATCCGAAGATTTGGCCAAAACAAAATCAATGGTGGCATCGGAGTTGAACGGGTTGGGATACACATTCCACTCGAAGACCCCGGCCAATGGTTCTTTCGTGCCGGTGAGGCAGGCCGTTTTTAGCACGAATTCCTCATAATTGGCAATGCCGAAATCACAAATTGCCCGCACCCGGATATCGTACTCCGTGCAGATGTCCAGCCCATAAATAGTGTAGTTTGGGTCGGTCACCGAGACGGTGGTCCAGTCGTCGCCACTGCTCGTTTTCCGGTATCCGAACTCGTAGCTGATGGTATTAGACACGCCTTCCCACAGGGCATTGATGGTAGAAAATGTGGTATCGAAGCTGAAATTGAACGCATTGGCGCAAGGTATCGCGGGCCGGAAAACCGCAGTGATAATGTCGCCGGTGGTATCGGCCAGGCTGAGTTGTATGCTCTCCGAGAAGGGGCTTGGGGCGATGGCGTTGTTGGCCACTTCCCAATGGTCCAACACCCAGCCGGCCTGTGGCACTGCGTAAAAGTTGAGCGTGGTGCCGGCAAAATAATCGCCCTGCCAGGGAAATGCCGGGGGGACAAAAGTGTTCACTTTTACCTTGTTGGGTTCATTCGCTGGTTTCACCAAAACCGTCACCGGGTAAGGCCCCGTTACGTCGTAGCAGTCCTCGATACCGCCGTTTATCACGGTGCAACGGGTGTTGATGAAATCTATCATCTCTTGCACGTTGTTCTGCCACTGCGCCATAGAACCGCCCCATTTTTCAATCTGCCGGGGCATCTCCGGCTCTATCCGGCTGATGAGTGAATCGAGCAAGCTCAGCATATAGTCGCAGGTGAAAAAGGAGTTGTTCAGGTCAGCGTACCTGTTGACATAAAGGGAGTGAAATTCCTCGTTGGCCATGAGTGCCTGAATGAGAGCGCCGTGCCCCTCGAAGTCGGCAGGCAGGTCTTCACCATAGCAGGGGGCGGCGTAGGCCGTAATGTCGGGGATGCCTGTGTAATTGATGTAATGGCCGAAGGTGGCGTCCAAATCCCACAGGGCATATTGCCATTGGTGGGCCTCGCCGTCAGGGTTGTGGCCGCGCCACCAGGAGGTGTTCCAGTTGAGCCAGTCTTTGCACACCACATGGGTGTTGAGAATCATGTAGTCAATAAGGCTCAGCACGTTCAGTTGCTCTTTTACCAAATCGTAATTGGCGGGGATTGCCATATCATTCGTGGTGATGAAATTGTGCAACACGTCCCAATCTGCGCGGCTGCCGTACTCTTCCCAAGTGCCGCCCCAGGTTTTTATGTAGTCTATCCATTTTTCACCCTGGTTATAATAATAGCGGGTGTAGTCGGGGTCGTCCACTTTTTCACGGATGTCATACACGCCCCAATACTGGCCGTTGAGATAGATCACGCAAGGGGTGTACGAGCGCTCGTCGAGTTCCAGTTCTGCATTTTGAGACAGGCGGTGAACGTAAGCATCCCGGATATTAGCGCCGTCTGAAAGAGCCGGGTAGTTGTCGTTGGCGGCAGCTTTTAAAATCAGTCGCTGAAAATTGTCGCGGCTTTTATTGTCAAAAACTTTGTGCGAAATCGAGCTGGTGTAGCCCATTTGGTCGCGGGTGATGTAGTCAATGCCACGCTGGGCATAAGCCCATGAATCATTGCCGTGTTTGTTGTACTCGCCGTATGCCTCGTCAATCAATTGGCCATTGTCGAAATACTCGAACGACCCCCTCGGTGAGAACTGGCTGCCTTCAAGCAGGTTTTGCAGGTCGGTGCCCGCGATAGAAAGCACAGGCACCGAATGGTTGACGCCGATGAAATAAGTATTGGCTTCGGTGAAGCTGGGAGGTACGGTGGCGTCGAGGCTGAAGGCCCGTGCTTTTATCACCGTCGTTTGCGTCAGGTAGATGGGGCCAGTGTACAAAGGCGAGGTAGCTGTGGGTTCGGCCCCGTTGGTCGTGTACCGCACTAAGGTGCCAGGTGCCACCACGATGTTGACCGAAATGGGGCCGTTGTAAAAACCGGGAGCAAGGCTGAAATAAGGCTTCTCCGCATAATATTGGTAGGCGTTATAATTTGGGGCACCAGGAGTAGGATTAAGAAAAACACCCCATTGCAGGCTGCCATCCAAGACCCGCCCAGTGGAATGGTTGACTTGGTTGGGGTTGGCAATTAGTACCATGTCCACCGTGTTTTGCTGGGGGTCAGATAATACGATAGACTCCTGTTTGGTTTGCGTGATTGTGAATCCGGCGTGTATGAAGCTGCCGTTTACCTCGTCGCGGCCGGAGCAGTAAATTATCAGGTACTCTCCGGGGCCGATGGAGATTCCCGCCGGGAACTTCCATTTATCAGGGTTATTGGGGTTGTCGCTGAGAAAATAGCCAGACAAATTCACTGTGGCTCCAGCGTTATACAATTCCACCCAATCTTCGTGCTCGCCGTAATTGTCGGTAATGCCATCCATATTCGCTGCTGAATACTCATTGATGACGACCTGTGCAAAGCATATTTGCGAAAACAAAAGAAAGAGAAAAAGAGGGTAAGATTTCGTGCGCATTGTAAAGTGGTTTTATTGTACCAAAGTTATTTAGGCCGGTATGATATTTCCAGGATAAAGAAATGCAATATACCAGAGACTGACAAATACTCCCGGCCTATCGAATCAAAGTCGTGTGGCCTTTGTAAGTTTCCGATGACCCATCTATGAATTTCACCTCCATGTACCACACGTAAACTCCCGGCGGCATGTCCTGCCCGCGGAAGGTGCCGTCCCAACCCACGGTGGTATCGTTGATGTCGAAATTTCCATTTTCATACAGCAGTTCGCCCCACCTGTCGAAGATGCGGAGCAAGGTAATTTTTTCCACGAGGTACGAGCTGCCATGCACGTGGAGCAAATCATTGACGCCATCTCCACCTGGCGTGAAGCCTGTGGGCACATTGATATTCCGGTATTCCCGCACAAAAATATTGATGATATCCTCTGTGGTACATCCGTTTTGGCTGGTAACGGTTAATGTGGCAGTGGTGGGGCTGTACACTACGAAATCGCCGAGGCGCCAGTTTGGGTAATTCACCGGGTTTTGCGGGTTGTTTGAAAACCACTCGAAAGTGAGGTTTGGCCAATCCGAGCTGTCCACGCCGGTGAGCGTGGGGTGAATGTGAATGTGTGCCCCGTAAAAGACGGTCGTGTCTGGCCCGAGGTCAACTAAGAGTTGTTCGGGTTCGCCGATGACGATGCCGTCAAGGTCATACAGGCATCCATTATTGTCTTTTACATAAACATGGTACTCGCCGGATTCGAGGGCTATGAGGGTGGACGACCCATAATAATTTAGGCCGTCGAGGCTGTAACCATAAGGTGGGCTGCCGCCTTCCGGCAAAATCTGAATCTGCCCGTCTTTGAATCCGAAGCAACTTACGTCGCTGGCTTTTACTGTTGCAAAAACCGGGGCGCCGGGTTGCAGTATTTCGGTACTGAAATTTTGCTCGCACCCATTGGCATCCGTCACCACCAGCGTGATGGTGCCTGACGGCAAATTAGTAGCCTGCGCACTACTTTGGCCGTTGCCCCAACTCAAGATATATGGCGGCGTTCCCCCTTCGGGGAATGCCGTGGACTTACCGTCGGCACCGCCAAAGCACTGCACTTTTTTATTGCTGAAAGAAACCTGAATGGCCGTGGGTTCAGAGAGGCTAAGGTAGCCAATAGCCGTGCAGCCACCTGCATCCGTGATGGTCACCGTGAATGCCCCTGAAGGCAGTTCAGTCGCTGTGGCTGTCGTTTGGCCTGCGGCATTGAGACTCCAAAGATAGGTGTATGGCTGAGTGCCCCCCGTGCCGCTCACTGTGGCTGAGCCATCGCTACCGCCGGTGCATTTCACGTCTTCAGTGGCGAGGATGTGTACTTCCACGGGAGCCGGATTGCCGATGGTGATATCTTCCACAGCCGTGCAGCCGAGGCTGTTGGTGATGGTGACTGCGTAGGTTTCACCGGCCGTCAGGTTGATGGCGGTGGGCGTCGTTTGTCCCTGCCAGTTCCAGATGATGCTGACGCCTGTGAGGGGCACCGGCGTGGCACCCTCCAAAATGGAGACCACCGTGGCACTGCCATTCGAGCCGTCATGGCAGGTGGCGGCAGATTGTGCTAAGGTCAGCGTGAGTGGACCTTGTTGAACAATTTCAACCTGCTTCATTTCCTGACAGCCCTTTGCATCCGTGACGGTTACTTCAAAAACGCCCGCACTCAACTCTGCGGCAGTGGCTGCGGTGTGGCCCGAACTCCAATTGTATTGATAGGGTGGCGTTCCGCCAATGGCCGATGCGGTGGCCGTGCCGTTGGCAGCACCAAAACAAATATTCGCCGTAGGCGAAATGGCCACTTCGAGTGCCGAAGGCGGCTGTGTCAGCGAAATACCGGTGCTTGCCTGACATCCGGCGTCATCGGTGACGACGACGGTAAAATCTCCTGCCGGTATGTTCGCCGGGTCTTCCAGTGCCGAGTTGTAGCCACTGGGGCCTGTCCATGAAAAGGAATAAATGCCGGTGCCTCCGGCAACTTGCAGGTCTATGGTTCCGTCGCTGCCACCGAAGCAATTCACATCACTGCCACTCGCCGCAAGCACGATGGCGTCAATATCTGTAAGCGATTCGGTGAGTGTGGCGGTGCAGCCGTTGGCATCCGTCACTATCACAGTGTAAGTCCCCGCGGGCAGTCCCGTCAGGTCTTCCATTGAATCGCCGTTGTTCCAGGTAAAAGTGTAGGGTGATGTGCCACCAAGCACTGCGAGGTCAATGGCGCCGTTTGATTCCCCGTCGCACCCGGCATTGGTCGAATTAGCCTGTAGGCCGAGTGCGTTCGGTTGACCCACACCGGTGCAGGCAGTGGCGGTGCAGCCGTTGGCATCCGTCGCTGTCAGGCAATAATTGCCGGCAGGCACACCTGAAATATCCGGGCCGCTCGGTATGCCATTCCAGGCGTAGGCGTAGGGTTCGGCACCTCCTGCAATCTGTGAAATGATTGAACCGGTATTAGTGCCGTAACAAAGTGCATCGGCCGGGGTCAGCAAAATTTGTATGGCAGGGGGTGCATCCACATTTACCAAATCTACCGCCGTACAGCCGTTGAAATCAGTGACGGTGACAAAATGCTGCCCGGCATCGAGGTTGGAGGCAGTGGCTGCCGCGGCACTGTTTGACCACAGGTAGGAGTAGCCCGGTGTTCCGCCGGAGGCGAAAACGGAGGCTGTGCCATCGCCCGAATTGTTGCAAAGCAAAGGCGTCGAATTGGTGGAAGTCAGCAACTGTGAAGGTTGTTCCACCGTGGCCGTGGCCGTGGTTGTGCAGCCGTTGAAATCGGTGACCAACACGGTGTAAGGCCCTGCGGCTAAGTCGTTGACCAATGCGGTGGTGGCATTGCCGGCAGCGGCATCCCATTGTATGAAATATGGAGCGGTGCCGCCGCCAATAAGAACGAGGGCAGCGCCGGTATTTGTACCAAAACAGGCGGCACTGTCAACGGCGGTGTTGAGGGCCAGTATTGCGGGTTCGGTAATATTGGCGGTGGTTGCAGCCATACATCCGTTTGCATCCATCACAGTGATGGTCTGTTCACCGGCGCCGAAATTGGTGGCGATGGAGTCTGTTTGGCTGCCGGCATTCCAGTCGAACTGATAAGGGGCCGTACCTCCAGTGACAGCTACCGTTGCCGAGCCGTCAGAGCCACCGTTGCAGCTTACCTGGTTTAGCACCACGTCTTGCAAGTTGAGTGAATCTGGCTGGCTGATGGTGACGAATACGAAATTGGGGCAGTCCCAGGCATCTTTGACAATGACGGTGTAATCGCCTGCTGGCAAGCCTGTGAATACGCCTGTGGTATTAAAAATAGAATTGAGCTGGAATGTATATCCTCCGGCGCCGCCAGCGGCGGCAATGGTGACTGTGCCTTCTGCACCGCCATAGCACGATATGTTTGTTTGGCCGGTGATGAGGGCAGTTGGCGGGTCGCAGGGCGGGGTATAGCAAATGGCAGTCCCTATTTCGCCATCGCATTGACCAATGGCAAAAACCTGAATGGAAATGGTATCGGACAATGTGAGGCCGTTCACCACATGCGACAGTAGTCCGTTGTTGGGCACCGTCCATCCTGCGCCATTCACATTTACCTGGTAGCCCATCGAGCCAGGTACCTGCTCCCACTCAAAGGTGATGCTCTGGTCAGTGATGTTGTTGCAGGTGATGTTCGGAGCGGGGAGCACGTCAAGCACCTGGATGGTCACGGTGTCGTAAACATTGCAGCCGTAAGTGTCCCAAGCCGTGAGCACATAAGTCGTGGAGGTATCAGGCGAGGCCATGGGGTTGGGGCAATCGGTACAACTCAGCCCTGTCTGTGGCTCCCAACTGTAATACAACTGATAGAGCGGCTCGAAGGTAATCGTCCAGTCGAGGAGGGTGCCGTTAAAACCCTGCGCATCATCGAGGGCGAGCAACTGCCAGGTGCCGTTGGTGGGGTAATCGCCGTCCCACAAATCTTCCCAAACACCCTCCGGCTGGTAGCTGCCGCCGGTGAAAGCGGCTTCGACATTGGAGGGGCAGGGCGCCCAAGGCCATCCGAAATCTATGGCAGTGGAGGCTGTTGGGGTAAAGCAAACCTGGTCGTAATTGTCGCAGTTCGAGCCGTTGTCGGAGCTTAGTTCGATGAATTGGCCGCCGGGCGAAATCAGAAACAGGTCGAGGTCGTCCACCCATTTATGCTGAATATTTAGGCAAACAGAACGAATCACGCCAGGCCCAAGAGTTACGGGTTGTACGCCCGCCACCATAATCGGCGAATAGGTGGGGCCATTGTTGGTCACGAGGTAGTCTTGGTCATTGGTAAAGGAAGGCGGCACTGGTACTGGCACAGGCAGAGACCCATCCAACGGCAGAGAATCGCCGTGGCAGAGGGTGGCGTCTGGCCCTAAATCCGGGGGGAGAATTTCATTATCTCTGATAAAAATCCAAAAAGTATCGCGGTTGCAAACGTCGCGTTGTATGTCCACACCGATGGTTTCCATGCCTTCGGCAAGGCTATCCACCAAAGCTATGATGTCCACGGAAATGGAGCTATCTCCGGCGGGAATGTAGAGGTTGAGTGGAATAGAATCGTAATCCACGCCATTGACAGCGGTGCCGATGAGGGTGTAATCGAGCGGGTAGTCGCTTTCCACGGGGCCGGGGAAACTGAAGGTGATGGAGCCGCTGGCACAACCTTCGGTGATGGTACCGTCGAGGCTTGCTGTGGCTGTCTCCACCTGCAAGGAGCCGGTGCCAAAACTTTTGGCTTCTAA
Organism: Saprospiraceae bacterium; assembly: GCA_004297645.1. Lineage (GTDB taxonomy): Bacteria > Bacteroidota > Bacteroidia > Chitinophagales > Saprospiraceae > UBA6168. The sequence goes on from SCUG01000073.1 coordinate 16,029, forward strand.
AAAAACGCCGGTATCGTAAATGCCGTCGCCGACGTCGGAGACCATCAGCTTGATGGTGTAGGTCTCGCAGGGAATGACTACCGCCTCTGCTATGAACACCGAGAGATAGCCATCGTAAACCGGCTGTCCATTGTTGTTCGTGTTATCGTTGTAATACTGGGCAAATGATGGGGGGCAAGCTGCACCGTTTTGCGGGTGTATGTTATTGATGGACACAGGCAGTGTGGTGCCGGGAATCTGGGCGATGTTGATGCCGTTGTTTTGAAACGGCCCGCTGATACCGGGGCCGCTGATGAAAAAACCGAACACATCGTTGAACGGACTGCATGCCCACTCAGGGTATTCCTCTGAGGCAAAGACATATTTGAACCGCAAA
>SCUG01000766.1 GCA_004297645.1 Saprospiraceae bacterium
CGCATGGACATGAGGTTTGAATAAGGACGCTCGCTGCCAGCCCCGCCTCATTCGAACAAGTTTACGAACTGAAAAGCCTTCCCGTCGAACAGGCCTTTGTCGCTCAACTTTAACTCGGGAATGACCAACAGCGCCATGAAACTCAGCGTCATAAAAGGGGCTTTGAGCGGGCAACTCATGGTCTTTTGCACAAAATCATTGATGGCAGAATATTTCTCCGCCACAACGTGGCCGTCTTCGCCAGACATTATCCCTGCCACCGGCAGCGGCAGTACCATCTCTTCCCGCTGCGAACTCACAGCGCTGATACCTCCTTTGTTTTTCACGATGAGATTCACGGCCTGAGCTATGGACGCATCGCTTGTGCCCACGGCAAGAATGTTGTGGCTATCGTGCCCTACCGATGAGGCCAGGGCACCTTTGGCGAAGCCAAAACCATGAATGAAGGCCACCGCAGGTGGCGCATCGGCGTATCGGTTCACCACGGTAAATTTCAGGATGTCCCGGCCGGTATCAGCCACCGAAAAACCTTCGTGGACGAGGGGTGGTGCCCAAAAGCTGCCGGTCACCAATTGTCCCTCGATGGCTTGAATCACGCGCATACGTTGGCTGGTGGCCCGCACCTCGAATTCTTCTGGTTTTTTAGGTGAAATATTGAACTGGTTGATAGGCCTGCATGAAACCTTGGGCAACATAGAAGAGCCATGCTCTGCTACGAGAGTGCCGCCGATATACACGGCTTCCGGCACAAAATCTTTCATATCTCCAGTCACGAAAAAATCGGCGGAGTCGCCGGTGCGAAGCAGTCCCACGGGCAGGTGGTAATGCTCCACGGCGTTGACGCAGGCCGCCTGTAATACATCGAATAAGTTCTCGCCATGCCGCAGGGCACGAGCGGCAAGCTGGTTGATATGCCCAGCCACGAGGTCGTCGGGGTGTTTGTCATCGCTGCAAAACATGACCTGGCCGGGATACTCGTGCAAAAGCGGCAGCAACGCCTCGAAATTCTTTGCGGCACTTCCTTCCCGCACCAGAATTTTCACGCCGAGTTTCACCTTTTCCAATCCCTCTTCAAGGGTGAAGCATTCATGGTCGGTGCTGATGCCTGCGGCAAAATATTTCCGGGCATCTTCACCGGTCACACCTGGCGCATGTCCATCAACGGGTTTGCCATGCTTATGCGCCGCATCTATTTTTTTCAACACTTCGGCATCGCTGGAAATGACGCCCGGATAGTTCATCATTTCGGAGAGGTACATGATTTCATCGCTTTGAAGCAGCGCCTCCACTGCCTCTGCATCGAGCGAGGCACCTGCCGTCTCGAATGCGGTGGCAGGAACGCAGCTCGGTGCCCCGAAAAAAAAGCGGAAGGGCGTCTTCCGGCCATTTTCTATCATAAAATCAACTCCTTCCCTGCCCAGTACATTCGCGATTTCATGCGGGTCGGAAACGGTGGCCACAGTGCCATGTACCACAGCGAGCCGTGCGAACTCCGAGGGAATAAGCATCGAGCTTTCCACATGCACATGGGCATCTACAAAGCCGGGTAAAATATACATGGCACTCTCTCCCTTTTTCGCAGTGATGGCTTGAATAATGCCATCTTTGATTGTGATTTCTCCGTAGAATATCCGGCGTTGGTGTACGTCAACGATGTTGCCCGTTATTTTCATAAATCTCTATTTTATAAAAGGTGTCACATGAGCCACAGCACTATCAGTCCCCCGTAAATTACATTCAGGCAATATTAACCTTGCTGCTACATGACCCCGGAGAGGTCGAATATTGGTGGTAGAAGGAATTGCCCTGGTTTTCGACCTCGGAGAGGTCGCACAAATGTTTGAAATGCGACCTCTTCGAGGTCGAAATCGGTTAAAAATTTCTACCAATGTTGGACTTCTCCGAAGTCTCGTCCCAGCAAGTCTATTTTTTGCATAAGATTTTACTCATTTCGCCATAAACGCTACCTTGAGCTTTCAAATAAAAATTGCAAAGCCATGAAAATCACAACCCGTTTCTGCATTCTTCTTTCCTTGCTGTTTTTTTTCTCCATTTGGCTGCCAGCCCAGGATTCATTTAATCCCGAACCAGGCAGCCAACCCTGGCTGAAAGAGCGTCTCGACAAGAAGGAGGTTTACATCCAGATGCGCGACGGCGTGAAGTTATTTACTTCCATCTATACGCCCAAAAATGCTGCCGCCAATTATCCCATCATCATGATTCGCACGCCATACAATATTGAGAGCACGGGGCCGGAAGGGTACAGCCGCTACCTCCAGGGCAACGTGCAACTCATCGAGGAAGGCTACATCTTCGCCTTTCAGGATGTACGGGGAAAATACATGAGCGAGGGGGAGTACATGGATATCCGGCCCTTTAATCCTGATAAACACAACTCAAAAGACATTGACGAGAGCAGCGACACTTACGACGCCATTGACTGGTTGGTAAAGAACGTGCCGCATAACAATGGCCGCGTAGGCATCTTCGGTATCTCATACCCAGGCTTTTATTCCACCATGTCGCTGATTGAAGCCCATCCGGCGCTGAAAGCCGTTTCGCCACAGGCGCCTGTTACCAACTGGTTCATTGGCGACGACTTTCACCACAACGGCGCATTTTTCATAATGGATGCCTTCGCCTTTTATTCAAGTTTTGGCCGCCCACGGCCCGTGCCTACGCGCACGGATCTACCGGGGTTCGATTTCCCTTCGGAAGATAATTACGATTTCTTCCTGCGCCTCGGACCGGTGAAAAACACGCAAAAAGTATGCTTTGGCGATACCATAAAATTTTGGAATGACCTGCTGAGCCACCCGGATTACGACGACTTCTGGAAGGCTCGAAACCCTCTACCTCACCTGAAAAATACGACGCCCGCTGTGCTCACGGTTGGTGGTTGGTTCGATGCGGAGGATTGCTGGGGGCCGCAGCATTTGTATGCCGCAATTGAAAGGCAAAACCCTGCAAATATTTCCAACCGTGTAATGATTGGGCCGTGGTATCATGGCCAATGGGCCAGAGACAATGGCCTGCACCTCGGCAACATCTATTGGGGCAGCGAAACGGCCAAAAAGTACAAAGAGGCTGAACTCCAGTTTTTCAACTACTACCTGAAGGACAAAGGCCAAATGACCCTGCCGGAGGCCAGTATCTTTGTGACTGGTGCGAATGAATGGCGGTCATTCGACCAATGGCCGCCCCAAAATGCGGTAGAGAAAACGCTATATTTTCATAATAACGGGAAACTCGATTTTTCGGCGCCAACCACTACCGGAGGCTTTGATGAATACGTCTCGAACCCCTTGAAACCAGTGCCCTACACTGAAGATGTTCATTTAGAACGCACCCGCGAATACATGACTGATGACCAGCGGTTCGCCGCCCGCCGCCCCGACGTCATGGTTTATGAAACCGATCTTCTTCCGGAGGATATGACACTAACAGGCCCTGTTTGGGCTGACCTCATTGTGAGCACTACCGGTACCGATGCCGACTATGTCGTCAAGCTCATTGATGTCTTCCCGGACACAGCTCCCGACAATATGCCC
>SCUG01000767.1 GCA_004297645.1 Saprospiraceae bacterium
CTTTTGGGGAGGATACCGGGTGGTACCGGGCAGTTTCGAGTTCTGGCAGGGGCGGCAAAACCGGCTCCACGACCGATTTGTGTACACACCAGATGAAGTGGGCGGCTGGAAGATAGAAAGGCTGGCTCCCTGATTTGGAGCATGTGCCTAATTAGTGGCCGGGTGGCTCCAAGTTACCCGGTCACTTCATCTGCTTTACTCACGCATTTCCCAATGTCAATCTGTTAGCAATCATGCACTTTGGTGCGGCAAATGGCTTTTTCAACCGCTGCGCGTTCGGAGCTTTGCTGTTTTTCGCTCCAGCCGAAGCGATGGCTGAACGCCTCTAAAACGGCGTCTTTTTCCGCTTCTGCGCGGGCGATGTCAAAATAAAGATGGCCAGTCCGGCGAACGAGGAAGTCGAGTGGTTTCACCACCATTTCGTTTGCGAAGCAAAAGTCCAGTTCACTTTGAAGCAGGCTGCTGTTATTAGCCCCGGCGAGGATGTTGGCGGCGTTGCGTCCGAAGGCTTCGACGAGTGACGGGATAAGATGTGTTTCAGTTGCGAGGGAGGGAAATTCACGCTGCAAATTTTTTTCAAATGCGGTCACTTCGGCTGAATCACGGAATGGTCGTTCGGCCAAAGGCTCGTGTGCTGTGCGGCAGGGGCCAAACTTTTTGCCGTGCTCTTTTTTAAATTTTTTCACCAAAATATCTACGACTCGCTCAGCCATTTTCCGGTAGCCGGTGAGTTTGCCTCCTGCCATTGAAATCAGGCCATTGGCGGCTATGAAAATTTCGTCTTTGCGAGATGTTTCCCCCACCGTTTCGCCTTTTTCGTAAATGAGTGGCCGAAGCCCGGCCCAAGTACTCTCCACATCGCCGCGGCCGAGCCGCAGCGAGGGGAACATAAAATTGGCGCCAGCCAAAATGTATTCGACATCAGCAGGCTTCGCCCAAACATGGTTCAAATCTCCTTTGAACGGCGTATCGGTGGTGCCGAGGTAGGTGCAGCGGTGTCTCGGAATGGCGAACATCATGCGGCCGCCGGGCACCTCAAAATAAACGGCCTGACGAAGTGGGAAGCGCAGTTGCGATAACACCACGTGCACACCTTTGGAGAGAAACAGCCGCTTGCCGGTGAGTGCCCTGGCTTTTTCGCGCAGTTCGTCCACCCATGGGCCGGTGGCATTTACTACATAAGCCGCTTTTATTTTGTAGGCTTCCTCCGTGAGTTCATCGCGGCAAGTGGCTCCATCGAGGGTACCTTTTTGTTCGTGAAACTGAACGAACGATGTGTAATTGAGGCACACGGCTCCATGCCTCATGGCTGGCTTCAGAACTTCCAGGGTAAGGCGTGCATCGTCGGTGCGGTACTCTGCGTAAAGGCCACCGGCGAGCAAGCCTTCTTTTTTCAAAAGAGGGGCTAAAGCAAGGCATTCGGCTGCGCTTAGCATTTGCTTTTTATCAGCCGGCCGCACGCCTGCGAGCAGGTCGTAAAGCCAAAGGCCAAGGTAGGTGGAGGCTTTTCCAAAAGTACCCCCGTTGACGATGGGGAGCAACATTTTTTCTGGAAGCACTAAGTGCGGAGCCAACTGGTGCAAGATGGTGCGTTCCCGGCCCACCTCGCTGACAAGCCGGAATTCAAGCTGCTTCAAATAGCGAAGGCCGCCGTGGATGAGTTTCGTGGAATGGCTGCTTGTGCCAGAGGCGAAATCACCTTTTTCAACAAGGGCTACTTTCATTCCACGGAGCGCCGCATCTAAGGCGATGCCGGCTCCGGTAATGCCGCCGCCGATGATTAATAAATCAAATTCTGCGCTTCGGAGTTTACTTTTTATGGCTTCCCGCCTGGAGTTTACTTTTTGGTTCATTTGTTTTTGGTAAAATTGCAGCCGTCAAGATAAGAATTGGTCTTTTTGAATTACCATTTTGACCACATTTTCAACTCTCCATCTAAAACTATCAATGATGAGAAAATCATTTTTACTCTACATTTTCTTGGGTTTGACTTTGAGCCTTCAGGCTCAATATCAATTCACCATGCTCAGCGATTGCCATTGCACGACGATAAAAAACCAGCAAAATACAGGCACCTGCTGGAGTTTTGCCACATCGTCGTTTTTGGAGTCGGAGTTGATGCGCATGGGAAAGCCGGACTACGACTTGTCGGAAATGTATTTCGTCCGGACGATTTACCAGCAAAAGGCAAAGAACTACATGCTGCGCCAGGGCAAGGCTCAATTCGGTCAGGGTGGCCTTTCGCATGATGTCATCAACGCCTTCAAAATTGGCGGCGCTATTCCTGAAAGCGTGTATAGTGGCAAACTCCCCGGCGACAACATGCTCGACCATAGCGAAATGGAATTGGCATTGACCGGCCTGTTGGATGTGCTCGTAAAACAAAAAAGGCCCAGCCCCAAATGGATGAACGGCTTTGCCGGCCTTACGGACGCATACATGGGTGCCGTACCCGCTGAATTCGAGTACAATAAGAAATCCTATACTCCGCAAAGTTTTGCCCAATCACTGGGCATAAACCCCGATGATTACGTAAGTCTCACCTCATACACGCACCATCCATTCTATAGCTCATTTGTGTTGGAAATTCCCGACAACTGGTCAAATGGCAGCTACTACAACGTGCCGGTGGAAGACTTAGTGGCCATTGCGGAAAATGCCATTGACAAAGGCTTTTCCGTGGCATGGGACGGCGATGTCAGCGAGAAGGGTTTTTCCGGTTCTAAAGGAGTGGCCGTGATGCCTGTGGATGAAAGGAGGGATGATTTATTCACCGCACCCGGTGAGGAGGTCTCTGCCACACAGGTCATGCGGCAGGAAACTTTCGAGAATTATTCGACCACCGACGACCACCTGATGCACATCACCGGCATCGCCAAAGACCAAAACGGCACCCGGTATTATTACGTAAAAAACTCTTGGGGAGAAATTAGCCCCTACCAGGGTTATGTGTACATGTCGGAGCCGTATTTCAGGCTAAAGACCGTGTCACTCATGGTGCACAAGGATGCCATCCCCGCTGCCATTCGCAAAAAATTAGGCATCAAATAAGCCATTGTACGCTGCCGCAATAAGCCGCCTGTGTATGCATATCTCAGGCGGCTTTTCTTTTTCTGAAAAACAAAGGCTGGTCTATCCTTTTCGAGGGCTGGTATTCGAACCGGGAATTGACGCGACAGACCAGGATGGCGATAGCAACACCCAAGATGCCGCCGGCATAGATGTCGTGCAGGAAATGTTGCGCCAGATATAGGCGTGAGAAGGCCACCATGAGTGCTACGAACAAAAGAACTGAGGCGTACTTTTTCTGCGGCGGCAACAGAAAAACCAGCAGGCTGCACAGTGCAAATGCCGACATGCTGTGGCCGGAAGGAAAACTCGTCTGGCCAGTGTAAACCTTCACGCCATCCACGAGATTGAGAATATCTTCCTGTTGTAGGTTGCGGAAAAAGGCGAGAGGCCGGTCTTCGGCGAATATCAACTTTGTTGTGTAGCTCACCCCCATTACGGTAAACCCCGTCAGAGCGATGAGCAGGGAATAGCGCATCCGGTAGCTCAGAAACAACAAAACGATAACTACATACACTGGCTCTTCCCCCACTTTTGTGGTGTATTTAAAGATAATATCGGCCCACCCCGTGTGGTAGTTGTTGATAAAAAGAATCGCTTCTCTTTTATCAAGAATCGCAATTAGCAGCCCTCCTGCCAATAGGAGCACCGTCAGGCAGACGAAGTAAAACTTATTTTTTGCAAGCAGTTTTTTCATAAGAATCCAAAATCTCGTTTCTTTCGCATTCGCTACAAAGGAAAGTAATCTTTTGGGGTCGCGTGCCCCCAGCCGAACACAAGATTTTGGAAACTTGCCATTTACCCCAAGTCAAAATCCAAACAAGCTCTAAAGCTCCACGAGCCAATATCTTAAAACCCACAAATACTCATGAAAGTAGAGATTAGGGAGGTTCACGGAAAATCAGACTTAAAGGCATTCGTCCGGTTCCCTTTCAGGCTTTATAAAAACCACCCGTGTTGGGTACCGCCACTTATCAAGGCTGAAATAAATACCCTCAGCCCCGGCGTCAACCCTGCATTCGAGCACTCGAAAGCGGCGCTTTTCACCGCCTGGAAAGGAGGCGAAATGGTGGGCCGCATCGCGGGTCTCATCAACTCGCTTGAAATTGAGCACATCGCCCAAAACCACGCCCGCTTCGGTTGGATAGATTTCATTGACGAGGAGGAAGTTTCGTCGGCACTTCTTACCACAGTGGAAGACTGGGCCAGGGCCGAAGGCATGGCGCTCCTCAAGGGCCCCTTCGGTTTCAATCAGTTGGATAAAACCGCTATGCTCATCGAGGGGTTCGGCACCCGTGGGCCTATGGGCACCATTTTCAACTACGCCTATTATCCAAGGCACCTCGAAAAGTTGGGCTATACCAAAGACCTCGAATGGGTGGAGGTGGAATTTTATCTGGGTGCCGAATTTCCAGCCCGCTACCAGAAAATAGAAGATTTGGCAAAACAGCGATACGGCATCCAGGTGATGCAACCCCGAAACAAAAGCGAACTGAGGAATATCGGGAAGCACTTGTTTGGCCTGATGATGGAAACCTACCGCACCCTGCCGGGGTTCTGCCCCATTTCCCAAAAACAGCAGGAGAACTACATGAACAACTACATTTCATTCCTGCGCACGGATTTCGTTCAGGTTATCACCGGCAAAAACGCCATCCCCATTGGCTTTGGCGTGAGCATGCCTTCCCTTTCGAGGGCAATGCAAAAAGCTAATGGCCGGTTGTTCCCCTTTGGCATTTTTCATTTGCTGCATGCCCGCCGCCACAGTGATACCGGAGAACTCGCCCTCATCGGCGTGAGTGAAGAGTGGCGCAAAAAAGGAGTACATGGCATTATTTTCAACGAGACCGGAAGGGCATTCATCCGGGCGGGAATGTTTCGCATTCAGGTGAATCCCATGCTGGAATTCAATTCCAACGTGCTATCGCTCTGGAAGGAGTTTAATCCGAAAATATACAAGCGCCGCCGCACTTACATGAAGAAGCTCTGAAGTTTCGGCG
>SCUG01000768.1 GCA_004297645.1 Saprospiraceae bacterium
GACGCTGAAAGACGCTGGTTCTTTATGATTTCACGCTGTTCCTGATTTTTTATTTCATAAAAAATCATAAGAATCAGCGTCCTTCAGCGTCGAAATTATTTCTCTTAACACCCCTAATTCTGAATTCTGAAACAAATGGCCCGGAGGCTTCCCCCAGGGTATTATTTGTAAATGGTGATATCGTTCTTACGCAAGGCTTCTTCGTAAAATTTTTCCTTCATATTTTCCAGCAGGAGGGTTTTTCTCTTGTGTAAAATGACCTTCCGGGCCTGGTTTTCAATGTAGGAAAGTGGGGCGATTTCAGGCCTCGAAACCAGTTCAAGCACCTTGAAGAAATACTGAAAACTGTCGTCGCGCTGCACAAAATCCCGGCGGTATTTTACATTGTTCACCGTGAGGGTACCCTGGGGCATGTATGCAGCGATGTCGTCCACTTTATACCAAGAGCTGTCTTGCAGGTGGTGCACCACTGCGGTGGCGTTGCACCAATTTCTGAGGTTGACGAGGTCTTCTGCTTTACTGCTATTCCACCAGTTTTCGGCAAGTTTTAATTGATGCGCATTGCGGGCAGCTTTGATAAAACGGCACCGGATAATGGGGGTTTCGAGCTTGTACTGCTCCTTGTTTTGTTCATAAAATTCCTGCAATTCCTTTTCGGTGATGGTGGAGTCCAAAAATTCGGCAACAAGCACGTTCTCGTAGTTATGCTTTATGAGCGATGAGCGGTAATCCTCCACGAGTTTGTTGATGTCCAAACCTTTGGGGATGTTGTGTTCAGCCTCGTAAAGCATGGCGGCTTCCCGCACCCAATTTTCCACAAACGCATCAATGATGACCGAGCTATCTTCAGAGGTCATCCCTTCGGGAATCATGCCCTCCATGTCGGAAAGGTGGAGGGTTTTGTTGTAAACCCTCGCCAAAGTCCTGTCGTCACCTTTGTCTTTAGAGTTGCTTTGGCTGCATCGCAGCAAGGGCAGTAAAGCTGCTGCTGCAACGAAGACGAGTACCCAGCTTCTGGCACGTAGTTCAGGCACTTTTTTCCAACAGTTTATAATCATCAAATCTTAAGACTACTACTTTTTGACGAGCCTGTTAAAAACCTTGTCATTGACTTTCACCTTGTATTCCTTTTTCAGTTGTTCGAGCCATTCTTTCTCTAAGTAATCCTGGTAATCTGCTACCACATAACCCCTCGACTCTTTTAGCGTTTTTTGTCCTGGGGGCAATATTTCTTCTATTTTGAAGAAATTATAAGAGTGGTCCTGTTTGCTCAGTTCAACGGGTGATAGTGCGCCCACTTCCCAGGGCATTTTATTCAGCACTTCATTTCTGTCCTCTTCATACATCTTGTTCTGGTAAGAGACGATTTTCTCCCCTCCGTTCTGGTTGAATTTCTCAAGTACGGCCTCGGGCGTGTTATTTTTGGCAAATTCCCGGAGGCTGTCTCCCAGGTCTTTTGCTTTGGCATCTAAGGAATACTGGCTGATAACCGCCCTTTTTTTCCATTGGAAATTTTCTTTGTGCCCGTCGTAAAAAGCCTGTAAACCCACCGTGTCCTGTGAAGCTTTGTCCCAGACTTCTCTTTTGGTCACTTCAAAAAGCAGCACGCCTTCTTCGTACTCGCGCATCAGTGATTTGAAGTCGGGGTATTTGGTTTCAAGATGGCGCTCTTCGTATTTCATGGCGCTTTCGGAAACGAAGTCATCGTACAGCGTTCGGGCCACACTTGCTACATCAAGGTGCGCCAATTGTTGCCGCTTTCTGGATGCGCGTTGCATAAAATTCTGATAATCGCCGAGCGATACGGTGGTATCGCCCCCGATAGTAAACAGTGGCTCTTGCGAAAGCACTTCTGGGGCTTTCCATTTGTATGTCAAAAAACTCTTGGCAGAATCTTGCTCTAAGGTGGTGATATAATTATCGAGGGTTGTACGATTCTCCTTTAAGTTGCTTTCAGACAGAATGCGGCTTATCATTGCTTTGCGTGCCAGTTCAAAACGAGCGTCTTGCTTCAGCTGGGTTTCGAGACGTGACTTTGCCATTTGGAAACTCGGGTTGCCTTGTCTGCTGATGCGCTTGATGATGTGCCAACCGATGGAAGTTTTGACAGGCTGGGTGTAATCGCCATCGTGTTCCAGGGCAAAGGCAGCATCTTCAAAGGATTTTTCATAGCGGTTGATGCCGAAAAAGCCGATGTAGCCCCCTTTTGAGGCGGTCATTTTATCGTGAGATGCTGATTTAGCCAGGTCTTCAAAATTAGCACCTGCTTTCAACTGATTGTAAATGGTGTCAATCATCCAACGTGCCTGGATGAGGTCTGGCGCTTTTTCATTGCGGATGAGGATATGGGCTACTTCCATCTCACCACGGGCAGGCCTCCTGGCGTGAATTTTCAAAAGATGATAACCTGCACCGGAGCGTATGGGGCCGAGGATTTCATCGATAGCTCCGGTGTAAGCGGCAGTTTCCAGGCTGTAGAATCCATTGGGGAAAAGGGCTGTGACATACCCGATGTAACCCCGGTTGTTTTTTACGGATTCATCGTCGGAATATTCTGTGGCAATGCTGGCCCATAGCTCGCCTTTCTGCAATTTGCTTTTGGCTTCTAAGGCCCTGTTCCAGGCCAAGAGTGTGTCGGCCGGAGAGGCTGTTTCCAAAAGTCTGAACAAAATATGGCTGATTTCTACGTCCTGCTGGCTGCGGTCATAGGCCTCTTTCACCAATTTTTCGGTGACCTCCCGGTCAATGAGGTAGCTGTCGGCAAGTTGACGGCGGTACCCCGTTAGTTCTTGCTGCAATGCAGAAATGGTGTCGAGTTTCATTTCCTTTGCCTTGTACACTTTCAGTTTGAAGTTTTTGTACAATTCGAGATATTCATCAAGGGAAGCCTTTGAATAATCGGCTTTTTGGCCGTTGGTTTTATTGTAAATGTATTCGAATTCGGAAAGCGGTACTGACATGCCATCCACCGTAAAGAGTACCGGGTCGTCTTTTTGGGCGAAAATGGCTTGGGAAATGAAAACCATGAAAAGCAGGGTCATTACTTTAGTATTCATTGCAACGTCGTTTAGGTTTTAAAATTAGGGTACAAAGTACAGCAGATGTGCTTTGTGCTCTATGCTATAATGAGTGGTGAAAATGCCGGAGCATTTTCCCGCTTTTAAAAAGGCGGTGCGAAATTAGCATTTTTCATTGTTTGAACTGGAGATTGGCTCAGGTACTTTTACCCACTGCCAATCATTTAATGGTAGTAACGGTTCCAAAATTTTCTAATTTCAGGCCACCATTTTTTATTGCATAGCGGCCATCGCCGCAAATTACGGAACAACCCATCAGCGAATTCATGAGGCAGATTATCGAGCGCTATAAAAAAGTAGTCATTCAAATTGCCACGCCATACAGCACGGGCACAGGGTTCTATTTGCGGGATGCCAACCTCATCGTGACCAATGAGCACGTGGTGCGCAGCAACCGGGAGGTCGTAATCGAAGGGGCACTGCTGACCAAGCAGCTCCAAAAGGTCATTTATACCGACCAAAAATACGACCTCGCTTTTTTGAAAGTCCCACCGGATGCCAACCTCCCCGAAGTGCTGACTTGCGGCGATCATCCGGTCACCATTGGCGACCCTGTTGTTGCCATTGGCCACCCCTTTGGGCTCAAATTTACAGCTACCCGTGGCATCATCTCGAATACGAGCCACCTGCAAAACGACATTCAGTATTACCAGCACGATGCAGCACTCAACCCCGGCAACAGCGGCGGCCCATTAGTGAATGCAGCAGGTGAAATAATCGGCATCAATACCTTTATTATCAAAGACGGGGATAATATCGGGTTCTCGCTGCCTTCGAGGTACATAGAGGATTCGCTTCGGGCATTCAATGACGGCGGGCAGAACGAAACCTGCGCACGTTGCAGTTCTTGTGGCAATCTCGTCTTCGAGCACACAAAGGCGGATGACTTTTGCCCACATTGTGGTGCCCGGCTCACACTACCTTCGCAGGAGGAGGAATATGAGCCTGCCGGTATTGCCCGTACCATCGAGGACATACTGGAGCAGTGCGGCTACCACACCAAATTGGCCCGCATGGGGCCCGACTGTTGGGAAGTTCAAAAAGGCTCGGCGAAAATCAATGTCACTTATTACGAGCCGAACGGCCTAATTGCCGGTGACGCCATTTTATGTGCCTTGCCTGCGCAAAATATCAAACCCATTTATGAGTATCTGCTGCGGCAGAACTACGAGACGCAAGGTCTGACCTTTAGCTTGAAAGACCAGGAAATAGTGCTGTCTTTGATAATTTTTGACCGGCACCTCAACACTGATACCGGCCTTAAACAGTTTCGGTTTCTTTTCGAAATGGCCGATCATTACGATAACATCCTCGTCGAGCAATACGGAGCACAATGGAAAGAGACATTTCAGTAAATGACAGTGTTTTTCACTTTCTCAGTCAGGTGCTCCATTATATCAAAAGCAGTTGGCAATAATCGAATAGGAGCCTCGTTTATTTCCGCGAACACCTGCCAAAACTGGAGTTATTCTTGCAGTTGAGCCGGATGAAATACCTGATGGTTGACAAATTTTCCGGTTTTAACAACCAAATCTCCTTTTAATTTCCCGACATTCTCTAATATTGCATGCTGAACATTTAACCAATCGGGAAACTTTCACCTGAAGAATTGACTATTAAACTCAGTATTCAATGAAATTTAAACATTTACTCATTTTCATCTTCCTCGCTTCTGGGCTTTCAGTGAAAGCACAAGACATTCACTTTTCCCAGTTTTACCTTTCTCCGCTCAACTTAAACCCTGCCATGACGGGGATAATGAACTGTAACATTCGGGTAACCGCCAATTACAGAAATCAGTGGGCGAGTGTCTTGAAGAACAATGCCTATTCCACCTATTCCGTGTCATACGACCAAAAAATCCCTGTCGGCAGGTACGACTATTTTGGTATCGGCGGCACCTTTTGGGGCGACCGCGCCGGTGAATCCCAATTTGCTACCATGACCGGCAAAATCTCCGGCTCCTACAGCAAGCGCATGGGCGGCGGCCGCAAAGAAGCGCACTATCTCGTGGTGGGGGCTGAGGCCGGGCTGGCACAGCGCAGCGTTGATTTTATTAAGCTTCGCTGGGGTACCCAGCACAATGGAGAAGGAGGATACGACCCGACCCTTCCGACTTTCGAAGATGCCTTCGACCAGGAAAATTACCTGTTTGCCGATATGGCCGCCGGGATTCTCTGGTTCTCCGTTTTTGACGAAAACAACAACTTTTATATAGGTGGTGCTTTCAATCACCTCAACCGCGCCAACCAGTCCTTCGAATCCGGGGTCGAAGATTTTCTCTTCAGCCGTTTCACGCTGCATGCCGGTGGCGAGTTTGCCATTAACAACAAGGTCGGGCTTGTACCTGGTATCATCACTATGTTCCAGGGTCCATCGTTCCAGGTGAACTCCGGTACCGCGCTCAAGTTTACGCTGGGAAGCGGCAAAGGTGGTTTCAGCAACTACCAGGCCTTCCAAATTGGTACCTGGGTACGTGTGTCCAATAAAGTGGAGACCGGAGTGCTGACCGATGCGGTGATACTTTCCACACGGTTCGATTACAACCAGTTCTCGTTGGGCTTCAGCTACGACGTGAACGTGTCGGCCCTTAAACCGGCGAGCAGCAACAATGGAGGCTTTGAGTTTGCGCTCATTTACAAATTCTGTAACAATGAAAGACGGGGCGTTTACTGTCCCAACTTCTAAGGCTTTTATTTGCCCTTCAGGGGTGAACACAAAACAACCCGCCAGAACATGCTTCTGACGGGTTGTTTTGTTGGAAGAAGACGCAGGTAAGGAACGTGCGCAAAATAAGATGTGTGTTTTTTCGGCGGCTTCGCCGCCGAAAAAACACACCCTTGTTCTTTTTGAGGCCGCCGGAGGCGGCCTCAAAAAGAACATCTTATTT
>SCUG01000769.1 GCA_004297645.1 Saprospiraceae bacterium
TATCGCACAATGAACAATCACACCATCGTACTGCTCAGAGAAGTCAGCATATTTCAGAATGAAGCCAAAATCCTTTCGAACGTGAATCTCCATATCATGAAGGGAGAATTCGTGTACCTGATAGGCAAGACCGGCAGCGGCAAATCATCGCTGCTCAAAACCCTGTATGCTGCCTTGCCCGTCACACAAGGCTCAGCCAGCGTTGCAGGGTTCGACCTGAAAACCCTGACCCGGAAAACCATCCCGTTGCTACGGCGGAAGCTCGGCATCGTTTTTCAGGACTTTAATCTGCTCAACGACCGCACGGTGGAGCAAAACCTTCTTTTTTCCATGAAGGCGATGGGCTGGAAAGACAAGGCCAAAATGCAAAAACGCCTCGAAGAACTCCTCGAAAAAGTGGGCTTAAAAGGCAAAAACCAAAAAATGCCGCACGCCCTGTCCGGCGGGGAGCAGCAGCGGGTGGTCATTGCACGCGCGCTGCTCAACGATCCCGAACTCCTCATCGCCGATGAACCTACCGGCAACCTCGACCCCGAAACCTCCGACGACATACTGCTACTGCTGCGCAAACTCGCCAACGAACATAACACCGCCGTGCTCTTCGGTACGCACGACTACCGCATCCTCGAACACTTCCCTGCCCGCATCATCCGCTGCCACGACGGCAGGGTCATTGATGAGGAAGAGGTGGTGATGTAGGGTAGCTTGAGAGCAGGATGTACTACTCCGGTTTAAATTTCAGTGAAATGGAATTGATGCAATAGCGCAACCCCGTGGGTTTCGGGCCATCGTTGAATACGTGGCCGAGGTGGCTGCCGCAACGGGCGCACCGCACTTCGGTACGTATCATGCCAAGGCTGGAATCCTTTATTTCTTCGACTGAATAGCCGTGGGCAGGCGCGTAGAAACTTGGCCACCCGGTGCCGCTTTCAAATTTCGTGCTGCCGTCAAACAGTGGGAAACCGCAGGCCCGGCAGACGTATTCTCCCTCCGCGTGATTGTCCCAATACTCCCCGGTAAAGGCCCTTTCAGTGCCCGCCTCCCGCAACACGTAGTACTCCGGTTCGGAGAGTTCAGCCTGCCATTCTTTTTCCGATTTATGAATCCTGGGGATGGAATCACCGGCCGGTGTCAAGATGAACGAAGGGCTTTCACCGGACTGTTGGGCCTGCTGTGCCTGGTTGCAGGAAGTGGTCAGCAGCAGCGCCGCAAAGAAGGTCAGAGTTTGCATGATTTTCATTGAAATTCTCATTTGCTTGTGAAATAGGATTTAGCTAAACCTCCGGCGTTTTGCGTGTGGCTGAAGTGGCGGTACTCGAAGCACACCACTGTCAACCTGCACTAAAGTTTGATTGAAAACTGAACTTGATTTAGCCACTGAACCGCCGCTGTCTTAAGTAACGTGTTCGAAATAAGATGTTCTTTTTGAGGCCGCCTCCGGCGGCCTCAAAAAGAACAAGGGTGTGTTTTTTCGGCGGCTTTGCCGCCGAAAAAACACACATCTTATTTTGCGCACGTTACTAAACAGGAACAATGGGGCAAGGCCCTGACCTTGCTGCGCGGCATCCTGCTCTCCTCGGAAATGGAGGAAACGGGGAAATGGGGAGCTCCCGTTTACACTATCAATGGGAAAAATGTGGCAGGCCTGGCAGCCTTCAAGTCTTACGGACGATTAGTAGAAACACTTCTCCTGATACCGGCGGGATAGGGATTGCATAGTAAATACAAGAACGGCTGAGTACCCCGGCCCGCCCTGAAAGCAGCGGAATCAGGGCCTATTTAAACTAATCAGAGTATTCTTCGTTTGAATGAAAAGGATTTTGAAAAAAAAATTGTACTTTGAAGCTGTCAAATAAAACTACAAAAACCGGACAGAGCAATCTTGCTCGTTGAACGCGATTCTAAATGTCAATCTAAAGTCATGGGAAGACCAGCCACCAAACCTAAAAAATTTAAAGATGGATTTTATATCGAAATTCGCAATAGAGGCGCCAAATCAGGCATCAAACTCCGCAGAGAAAATGAAGAAAAGATGATGCAGACTGCACGGGAATACGAGAAGATAAAAGACGTGTATATCCTCGGCGAAAGCAAAAATGGCTTATGGGTCTCCGATTGCCGGAAATTGTAGCCACCACCTCCGGTGAGCACCTTTAGCACAACCATCTCTGTAAGAAATTCCTTTTGTTTGGTTCTTTAAGATTTCCAATAGGTAAAGCCAAAGCACGCCGGCGCATCTGCGCCGGCGTGCTT
Organism: Saprospiraceae bacterium; assembly: GCA_004297645.1. GTDB lineage: Bacteria > Bacteroidota > Bacteroidia > Chitinophagales > Saprospiraceae > UBA6168. Next base: position 2,254 of record SCUG01000769.1, read on the forward strand.
TCGTTATTGATTAGCAGCCCAAGGGCCAAAAACCCATCAAGGCTTGGAGACTTTCACTTTCGGCACACCGCCCGGCGGGCAATATTCCCGCAGGAAGTTGGTGCACAAGGTGCGCAGGTGGGTGCGGGTACCCTCCCCCTCGAAGATGCCGTGCGACCGCATGGGATACGCCATGTACTGAAACTGCTTGTTGTACTTTATCAACTCATTCACCAGCATTTCCGAATTCTGAAAATGGACGTTGTCGTCGCCCGTGCCGTGCACGAGCAGCAGATGGCCCTGCAAGTTTTTGGCGTAAGTGATGGCCGACCCTTCGAGGTAATCCTCCATATTTTCCTGGGGCAGTCCCATGTAGCGCTCGGTGTAGATATTGTCGTACAACAGCAGGCTGGTGACGGGCGCCACGGCGATGCCGGTTTTATAAATTTCAGGATAGCGAAAAAGCAGGTCAAGGGTGGAGGAGCCACCGCCGCTCCAGCCCCAAACGGCCACGCGGCTGGTGTCCACAAAATCCCAGGCCATAATTTGTTTGGCGGCCATGGCCTGGTCGCGGGAGTTCACCTGACCCACCTTGCGGTAAACTGACTTGCGCCACTCCCTGCCTTTTGGCAGGGCCGAGCCGCGGTTGTCGAGGCTGATGTATAGGTAGCCGTCATCGGCATAGTTGCCATCATAGATGCTGCTGCGGCCAACGCCGTAATAATCCATGACGGTAGAACTGCCGGGGTAGCTGTACACTTCAAAAACCACAGGGTATTTTTTCTGCGGGTCGAAGTCTTTGGGTTTCATCATCCATCCATCCACGGTAACGTTATCTTCGGTGGTGATTTCAAAAAACTCCATGTTGGAATCTGCCTTGGCCGCGGGGTCGAATTTCGCCGCCAAATCGTCCTGCCCCGGCAGGGGTTGGTGGTTAGGCAGGCTCACCCAGGCACTCATGGATTGGGTGTAATAATTGGTAAAACGTTGGAGCGCATATTTGCCATTCGGCGAAATAGTGTAGCTATGGCGGCCCTCCATTTTGGCAGGTGACACCAAAGTGAAAACGCCTTTGCCGCTCAGCGGCACCTGATACAGATATTTTTGCGTGGCCTTTTGCGGCGAAGCCGAAAAATACACCACCTTCCCTTTTTCATCAATCAAATCCAAACTGATAACGTCGTATTTGCCGCGGGTGAGCAGGGTTTCCTGCTTCCCGTCGCGAGAGATGAGGTACAGGTGGCTCCATCCGTCCTTTTCACTCATCCAGATGAAGCTCTTGCCGCCATCTACCCAAAACCAGCCGGTTTCGGAGCCGAGCCATTCGTTTAGCGTGCTGACCCAGGCCTCATCGGTTTCCGTGAGGATATTCTCAGCCGCACCCGTGACGGGGTCGCACAAATAGAGCTTGCTCTCGTTTTGTTTGCGATTCAGTTGCTGCAAGATGAGGTCTTTGCCATCGGGCGCCCACTCCATGCGCACGATGTAGTGCTGGGCCGGGTCGCCGGGCACCTGCATCCAGGTTGTCTGGCCAGAGGCAACATCCACCACACCGGCCTTGGCGGGAGATGGGGCATCGCCCACTTTCGGGTATTCCACGGGGACTATCTGGCTGTAAATGGAATCAGTGTTGTTCACCATGAAAAAGTCGCGGATTTGGTTGGCGTCAATTTGCCAGTAGGCGATGCGCTTGCTGTCGGGCGCCCAGCGGAAGCCGTCGCGGCAGTTGAATTCCTCTTCATAGACCCAATCGAAAGTGCCGTTGATGAGCTTTTTGGTGCCATTGTCGCTGGTGAGTTTTTTGATGCTACCGGTGGCCAAGTCTTCCACATAGACGTTGTGCTCGCTGACGTAGGCGGCCTTCGTGCCGTCGGGCGAAATTTTGGCGAACATGAGAGACGACTCCGGCCGGCCTTTGCCCAACTGACGCAGGAGCTTGGTGCCGGGGTCGAGCACCCAGTAATCGCCACGGGTATTTTGCCGCCACACCCGCTTGCTGTTGGTGAAAATGAGCAATTTGCCCAGGTCGTCGCTGAATGAAAAGTCCTCGATGCGGAGGGGTTTGTCAGCGCCCGCGGGTTGGAAGACGCCGGCCGGGAGGAAGGTAGTTTTAGTCAGGGAAGGCAGTTCGGTTTTGGCGATGCCGCCGTCTTCGCCGGAGTAGAAGGCATTGCCGTCTTTCGTCCAAACCATGCCGCCGCGCTGGGCGAAGGCGGCAACAACTATGATTTGAACAAGAATAAAAACGATGATGCGGTGGTACTTTGGTCTGAAAGTCATGATGGCATTTTTTTTAAAAAAAAAGGAACGGCGTGAAGATAAGGAAGATGTTAGTTTGGCAAAAAGGACTACCTGATTTCCTACTCCTCTTGACTGTTCATTCGAGAATGATTTCCCGTATGCCTTGATGCAGGTTATTCTTGCTGGGGTCGTTGCTCATAATCTGCTGTATGTGGCGGGCGGGTCAAAGGTAGGGATTGGAGTGTTTTTTTAAGAACGCCCTCGCCTTTGCTGCGCCGGGGTGGGTGATGCCCACCGTTTCCAGTGCATCGGGGACTTTGGGGAAGACTTGCCGTTCGGTTTACGCCACTGCAAACCCAGTGTGAGGCCGCATCTCCGGCGACCGGAAACCGAGCACGATGTCTTCCCTTGCCACGCCCATTTCCATGAGTTCGTCCACCACGTCCTTGTCAGTGATGTTTCGTTGAAACCACACCTTGCCATTCCTGATGTCGAAATGAAACACGACGGCAAAGACATAGCGATGGTTTTGCCAGCCTGTTTGAAGCAGTTGAAAATGGTTGTTCTCCCGGTCGGCGATGACATAGCTGTCCACATCCGGCTGGTTGGCAGGCTTGATTTTGGCGTATTCCTGTAGCTCGACTTTAGCCATTTGAGCAACCCCGGTTATCAACAAACAAAAGTGCCGGGTTAGCGAGGGTTTTAGTTTTTGGATGTCGGTAGAAAATACCGACATTCAAAAACTGGCAGTCA